>JAEKKH010000245.1 GCA_019510465.1 Burkholderiales bacterium | reverse complement strand
GCATCCGCATGAACGCGATCAGCCCGTGGGGCCAGGGCCCCCGCGTCTTCATGCGGTCTCTCGCCACGCGCGACTTCGGCTCCGAGATCTCCCCCGCCCTGCCCGACGTCATCGCCGCGGCCAAGGTCGCCGGCTTCGACCTCGTCATCGTCGAGACCTCGGGCATCGGCCAGGGCGATGCGGCCATCGTGCCGCTGGTCAATGTGCCGATGTACGTCATGACGCCCGAGTTCGGCGCCGCCAGCCAGCTCGAGAAGATCGACATGCTGGACTTTGCCGAGTTCGTCGCCATCAACAAGTTCGACCGCAAGGGCTCGCTGGACGCGCTGCGCGACGTGAGCAAGCAGGTGCAGCGCAACCGCGAAGCGTTCACGGTGATGCCGGACACCATGCCCGTGTTCGGCACCATGGCCAGCCGCTTCAACGACGACGGCGTGACGGCGCTGTACCAGGCGCTGAAAGCCCGCCTGGCGGACCTCGGCATTCCGTTCAGCGAAGGGCGCCTGCCAATGGTGAACACGCGCCACAGCACGCACCAGACGCCCATCGTGCCGGCCGCGCGCGTGCGCTACCTGGCCGACATCAGCGACACGGTGCGCCACTACAAGGCCCGCGCGCGCAAGCAGGCGACGCTGGCCCGCGAGATCCAGCAGTTGGAAGCCAGCCGTGCGATGCTGGCGGCGGCCAACCCCGACAAGAACGGCGCCCGCACGGCGCTGGGTGACCTCGCCGAACAGCGCAAGGCCAAGCTCGACGGCGATGCCCGCCAGCTGCTGCAGCAGTGGCCCGACATGGTGAAGGCCTACGCCGGCGACGAGTACGTCGTGAAGATCCGCGACAAGGAGATCCGCACCGCGCTGGTCACGCAAAGCCTGTCCGGCACCAAGATCCGCAAGGTCGTGCTGCCCGGCTACGAGTGCCATGGCGAGCTGCTGAAGTGGCTGATGCTGGAGAACGTGCCCGGCAGCTTCCCCTATGCGGCCGGCGTGTTCGCGTTCAAGCGCGAGGGCGAAGACCCGACACGCATGTTCGCCGGCGAAGGCGATGCCTTCCGCACCAACCGCCGCTTCAAGCTGGTCAGCGAGGGCATGCCCGCCAAGCGCCTGTCCACCGCCTTCGACTCGGTGACGCTCTACGGCGCCGACCCCGCGCCGCGGCCGGACATCTACGGCAAGGTGGGCAACAGCGGCGTCAGCATCGCGACGCTGGACGATATGAAAGTGCTGTACGACGGCTTCGACCTGTGCTCACCCACCACGTCGGTGTCGATGACGATCAACGGCCCGGCACCGTCGATCCTGGCCATGTTCATGAACACGGCCATCGACCAGAACCTGGCCAAGTTCAGGGCCGACAACGGCCGCGAGCCGACGGCCGACGAGGCCGCCAAGATCAAGGACTGGGTGCTGGCCAATGTGCGCGGCACCGTGCAGGCCGACATCCTGAAGGAAGACCAGGGCCAGAACACCTGCATCTTCTCGACCGAGTTCTCGCTGAAGGTGATGGGCGACATCGCCGAGTACTTCGTGCACCACAACGTGCGCAACTTCTACTCCGTGTCGATCAGCGGCTATCACATCGCCGAAGCCGGCGCCAACCCGATCAGCCAGCTCGCGCTGACACTCTCGAACGGCTTCACCTTCGTGGAGGCCTACCTCGCGCGTGGCATGCACATCGACGACTTCGCGCCCAACCTCTCGTTTTTCTTCAGCAACGGCATGGACCCGGAGTACACCGTGCTCGGCCGCGTCGCCCGCCGCATCTGGGCGATCGCCATGCGCGATCGCTACGGCGCCAACGAGCGCAGCCAAAAGCTGAAGTACCACGTGCAGACGTCCGGCCGCAGCCTGCACGCGCAGGAGATCGCCTTCAACGACATCCGCACGACGCTGCAGGCGCTGATCGCCGTTTACGACAACTGCAATTCGCTGCACACCAACGCCTACGACGAGGCGATCACGACGCCCACCGACGAGAGCGTTCGCCGCGCGATGGCCATCCAGCTCGTCATCAACCGCGAGTGGGGCCTGGCCAAGAACGAGAACCCGTCGCAGGGCGCCTTCATCATCGACGAGCTGACCGAGTTGGTCGAAGAGGCGGTGCTGGCCGAGTTCGAGCGCATCAGCGAACGCGGCGGCGTGCTCGGCGCGATGGAGACCGGCTACCAGCGTGGCCGCATCCAGGAGGAGTCGATGCACTACGAGATGCTCAAGCACACCGGCGAGTACCCCATTATCGGCGTCAACACCTTCCGCAACCCGCATGGCGAGACGGTGCCGGAGCACATCGAGCTGGCGCGATCGACCGACGAAGAGAAGCAGAGCCAGCTGACCCGCCTGGCCGAGTTCCAGGACCGCCATGCGGCCGAGGCGCCGGCCATGCTGGCGCGCCTGCAGCAGGCCGTCATCGAGAACAGGAACGTGTTCGACGTGCTGATGGAGGCCGTCAGGGTTTGCTCTTTGGGTCAAATTACCGGCGCCCTGTTCGAGGTGGGTGGGCAGTACCGCCGCAGCATGTAAGCCGTCTTAGACTCGGCCCCGAAAAAATCGGGGAGGAGTCCGATGGATACACCGACGTTCGAGCGCATGGTCGCTCGCCTGGAGACCGAGAGCGCGCAGCGCCCCGGTGCCTATCAAGCCAAGGTGGCGCTGCTGGCGCTGCTCGGCTTCGGCCTGCTGGCTCTCGTGGTCGGCATGTCGAGCCTGGGCCTGCTGCTGCTCGCCGGCGCCGGCATCGCCATGCTGATGACCGGCGGCAAGGCCATCATCCTGCTGCTCAAGCTCGGCAAGCTGCTGATCCTGCTGGCCATCCCGCTGTGGCTGCTGCTGAAGTCGTCGATGCAGGCATTGTTCGTGCGGCTTCCCGCGCCCGAAGGCCGCGAGCTCCAGCGCGACGAGGCGCCAGCCCTGTTCGACGCGATGGACCGCATGCGCGAGCGCATGAAGGGGCCGCGCTTCCATCACGTGCTGCTGACCGACGAGGTCAACGCCGCCGTCGTGCAGCGCCCGGCCTTCGGCCTGTTCGGCTGGCCGCGCAACTACCTGCTGCTGGGCCTGCCGCTGCTGGAGGCGATGACGCCGGACGAGGCGCTCGCCGTCGTCGCGCATGAGTACGGCCACTTGGCCGGGTCGCACGGCCGCTTCGGTGCCTTCATCTACCGGCTGCGACTGACCTGGGCGACGATCCAGGCCGTCACCAGCCAGTGGCCCGGCTGGGCCGGCAGCGGCGCGCGCAAGGCTCTGGGCTGGTACGTCCCTTATTTCAACGCCTACACCTTCGTGCTCGCGCGAGCCAATGAATACCAGGCCGACCGCGCCAGCGCCGATCTTGTCGGCGCCGACGTGGCCGCGCATGCGCTCAAGCGCGTCAATCTCGCCGGCCCGCGCCACGAGCGCTTCCTGGACGACATCGCCGGCGGCGTGCGCGAGCAGGCCGAGCCGCCACCCGACCTGACGCTGCGCTGGGCCGCCGTCGCCGCGGACGCCCCTGCTGCCGAACAGGCCCGCGGCTGGCTGGACCGTGCGCTGCAGCGCCTGCCCATGCCGCAGGACACCCACCCCGCGCTGCGCGACCGCCTGCAGGCGCTGCGCACGCCCGTCGACGTGGCCGAGCTGCCGCCTCTCGCCGTGGGCACCAGTGCCGCCCAGGCCTGGCTGGGCGCGGGCCTGGATGCGCTGCGCCACGAGTTCGCGCGCAACTGGCTGGCCCGCGTGCAGCCGCGCTGGCGCGAGCGCCATGCCGAGGTGCAAACCCAGCGCGAGGAGCTCGCCGGCCTGCTGGCGCTCGAGGCGCCGGACCGCGGCCAGCAGCTGCGCCGCATCCAGTTGCAGCAGAACCTGGACGGCGGCTTCGAGGCCGTGCCCGCGCTGGTTGCCTTCAATGCCGCTCACGCCGACGACGCGGCCGGCCTCTTCCACGAAGGCAGCGCGCGGCTGGATGCCGGCGACGCGACCGGCCTGGCGCTGCTGGAGCGCGCGATGGCGCTGGACGCCGACGCCACCAAGCCCGCCTGCCAGCTGGCCTTCGCCTTCCTCAGCGAGCGCGGCGACGCACGGGCCAAGGACTACGTGGACCGCTGGCAGCGGCGCGACGACATGGAGATGCGACGCGAGCGCCAGGCCACCGAGTTCAGCGTGAAGCATGAGCTGGTCGCTCCCGACGAGCTCGGCGCCGCCGCGCTGCAGCGCTGCCGCGAGCTGCTGGCCGCAGACCCCAGCCGCCTGGCGGAGGCCTACGTCGCCCGCCGCGTGCTGCCGGCCGACCCGACGCTGGCCACCTACGTCATCGGCGTGCGCCTGGGCACGGTCGGCCGCTTCTTCGGGCGCAGCGACAAGGTCGTCAAGCAGCTGGCCGCGCTGGATTGGCCCATGCCCTGCTTCGTCGTCGCGCTGGAGAAGGACGCCAAGCCGCTGCGCAAGCGCATGCAGGCGCTGGCCGGCGCGCGGCTGGTCTGAGCCGACTCAGGCCGCCAACACGACGCGGTCCCGCGCATGGGCGGGCATGAAGCGATGTGGGCCGCCGATGCGAAGCACTTCAGCTGCGTCGCAGCCTCAGCAGCATCGGGGATGGCGACACGATGCTTGAATCGAAGGGATGAATCCGCTGGCCGCCGATGGCGGCCATGATTTTTCTGACGTACAGCCGCGTCTCGGCGTAAGGCGGCACGCCCAGATAGCGGTCCACGGCACGCTCGCCAGCGTTGTAGCCCGCCAGCGCCAGCGCGATGTCGCCCTCGTAGTAGGCCAGCAGCCAGCGCAGATAGGCCATGCCGGCGCGGATGTTCTGCGCCGGGTCGCTCAGGCGCGTGGCCTTGAAGCGCAGCGCCGTGTCGGGCAGCAGCTGCATCAGGCCCTGCGCGTTCTTGGGCGACTTGGCCAGCGGGTCGAAGTTGGACTCGGTGGCCATCAGCGCCAGCACCAGGGCCGGCGACAGCCGGTACTCGGGCGCGACCAGGTTCACGTAGGTGACGACGGCCGGCGGCGCGTTGGCGGGCGGCGGCAGGGCCGGCACCATCTGCGGCTTGATCGGCTTGGGCGCCTGCGCCACCGGCAGCGGGTCGGCCTCGGGCGGGCGCAGGCAGGGCGGCGGGTCGCCGAGTGGCGTGCCGCCCATCGCGTCGAGCATGTTCTGCGCCTGCTCCAGGCCCTGCTCGGCCGCGGCGGCAAACATGTGGGCGGCCTCGGCGTCGTTGCGCTGGATGCCGCGCGCGTTGGTCAGCATCCAGCCCAGGCTGAACTGCGCCTCGGCGTCGCCGTAGCGGGACGCGCGGCAGT
>JAEKKH010000047.1 GCA_019510465.1 Burkholderiales bacterium | reverse complement strand
GCCACCTGCGGCCTGGGCGTGAGCTTGACGACGACCTCCGTGACGACGGCCAGCATGCCCTCGCTGCCGACGACCACCGACATCAGGTCCAGCCCCGGCGCGTCGAGCGCCAGCGAGCCGAACGTGGCCGGGCTGCCGTCGGCCAGGAAGCCGCGCACCTGCAGCACGTTGTGCAGCGTCAGCCCGTACTTCAGGCAGTGCACGCCGCCCGAGTTCTCGGCCACGTTGCCGCCGATCGTGCAGGCGATCTGGCTCGACGGGTCGGGCGCGTAGTAGAAACCGTGCGGCGCGGCGGCCTCGCTGATGGCCAGGTTGCGCACGCCCGACTGCACGGTGGCGGTGCGCGCGCGTGCATCGATCCTGACGATGCGGTTGAACCTGGCCAGCGACAGCGTGAGCCCGTGCGCGTGCGGCATCGCGCCGCCGGACAGCCCCGTGCCCGCGCCGCGCGCCACCACCGGCACGCCCAGGCGATGGCAGGCGGCCAGGATCGCGGCGACCTGCTCCTCGGTCTCGGGCAGCGCCACGGCCAGCGGCCGCTCGCGGAAGGCGGTCAGGCCGTCGCACTCGTAGGGCGTCGTCTCCTCGCCGCGCCACAACAGCGCGTGCGCGGGCACGATGCCGCGCAGCACGTCGACCAGCGCCTGCTGACTCACCGCCGGGCGCACCGGCTCGGGCGCGGAGGCGTCGGGCGCGCGCGGGGGCTCGCCGGGGCGCGGCGGCGCCGACACCGGCACGCTGGACGGCGCCGAGCTCGCCCAGCCGGGGTCGGCGGGCATGGGCATCGTGTCGACGATGGGCGTCGGTTCAACTCGCACGGGGCTTGGCCGCGCGGGCGGTCTTGCGGGCCGGAGTCTTGCGGGCCGGCGCCTTGTCGGCGGCCTCGGCCTTGGCGTTGGATGCACGGGCACCGGTGGCGCTGGCGGCCTGGGTGGCGGCGGACATCGCCTTGGCGGCCACGCCGGCCGGCGCCTTGACCGCCTTCCTGATCGTTTCGCCGGCAGCGCCCACGCCTTGCTTCATCATCGCGCCGGCCAGGCTCTTGGCGGCGTCCGTGGCGCTGTCCTTCATCGCGCTGGCGGCCAGCTGCGTGAACTGCTTGGTCAGCGCGCCCCACCACTGCATCGGATCGACGACGCCGGGGGCGCCGACGGCCGGCGGCTCGGCCGGCGCGGTCCGGTCCCTGGCGGCCTTCGGCCTGGGCGCGGGCGCCGGCTCGGGTTCCGGCGCGGCGGCGGGCGCGCCCGCGGCCGGCTTGCCCAGGCCCGGGATGCCGCCCATCGCGTTGCGCGCGGCCTGCATCAGCGCATCGGCGCCCAGGCTGTTGGCCACCGAGCCGGCGGCCGCCGCCGCGGCGGAACCGGCCGAGGCGACCGGCGCCACCTTCATCGCATCGCGCAGGTCGGTCATCTGCACGTTCATCGTCTGCAGCGTCGACAGCGTCATGCGCTGCACCTCGAGCGCCTGGATCGTCGTGCCCAGCATCCTGGCGTTCTGCTCGAGCCAGAACTGCACCGTCTTCAGCTCGTCGATGCGCTTCTGCAGCTCCTCGGGGTTGAGCGTCGGCGCGACCCACTGGCCCATGCTCGGCAAGGCGGCACCGGCGTTCTTGACCAGGCCCTGCAGGAAGTCGAAGCCGGGCACGAGCTTGGCGAAATTCGGGATGTCGGACATGGGAACCTCGTCGGGGGCGGCAGGGGGATGATCCTACGCTTTCGCCGTCCGTTCTTCAGCGCGCGGACGCGAACGGCACGCGCTCGACCCGGAAGCCGCGCGCCTTGAGCAGCGTGGGCAGGCCGGCCGGGCCGATCATGTGCAGCGTGCCGACCGCCACGAACAAGCGCTTGCCCTCGGCGTGCCACTGCACGATCTTGTCGGCCATCAGCGGGTTGCGTTCGACGATGAGCTTGTGAAAGTCGGCGCGCTGCTCGGGCGTGTCCATGCAGCCGCACCAGCTCGCGTACGCCGCCATGTCGTCGACGTCGCCGCGCTCCCAGTCGGAGGCCAGGCGCTGCAGCATGGCCGGCGCGTGGCCGCCCTCGAGCTCGTCGAGGACGGCGCCGACCGCGCGCGCCGTTTCGGCGGGGTCGTCGCTGACCAGCAGCGCGGCCTGCGACTCGGGCGTCTCCAGCGAGCGCACCGGCATCGGCATGCTGCGCGCGAACGCCGCCAGGTGGGTGTCGATGCCGTACTCCGGATACAGGCCCAGGCCGCGGCCCTGCATGACCTCGAGCGTGACGGCCTGCATCTCGGGGCGCATCGGCGCCAGCGCCGCCGGCGCCACGCACGCGGCGGCCATGCTCGCCTGCAGGCGCTTTTCCAACGCGTCCGGCAGCGTCGGCGAGCCGGGCTTGCGCAGGATCGCCTCCTGCAGCCGTCGCAGCAGGCCGGGGTCGGTCAGATCCAGCTCCAGCGCGAGGGTGTCGCTGGCCAGGATGGCGGCCATCACCTTGGGCCCCGGCCAGGCCCAGGCGGCCTTGGCCACGTGGATCGTGCCGTACAGCCAGACGGTGCGGCCGGCCTTGGTCGCCTTCCACAGCGGGCCGTGGTCGGCCGCCTTGGCGACGAGCTCGTCCAGCTTGAGCGCCTCCGGGGGCGGCGGGCAGGCCGCGACGGGCGCCGGCGCGGCGGCGTCCGGCGGCGCGCCGGCGTGCACGGGCCCCGCCGCGAGCGTCGCGAGGAACGCGAGCGCCGCGGCGAGCCCGCGGGCGCTCACTCGCATTCGAGCACCTGCTGCTCGATCGCGCCGAACACCGAATGGTTGTCGCGCTTCATCTCGATGCGGATCACGTCGCCGTACTGCATGAAGCCCGTCTTCGCCTCGCCGTGCTCGATCATCTCGATGGCGCGCTGCTCGGCGATGCAGCTCCAGCCCTTGGCCCAATCCTTGTTGCTGACGGTGCCGCTGCCGACGATGGAGCCGGCGCGCACGTTGCGCGTCTTCGCCAGGTGCGCGACGAGCTGGCCGAAGTGGAAGCTCATCTCCGCGCCGGCGTCGCACTGGCCGACCCGGCGGCCGTTCCAGGTGCATTCCAGCGCCAGGTGCACGCGGCCGCCCTTCCAGGCGTCGCCGAGTTCGTCGGGCGTCACCGCCACCGGGCTGAACGAGGTGGCGGGCTTGCTCTGGAGGAAGCCGAAGCCCTTGGCCAGCTCGGGCGGGATCAGGTGGCGCAGGCTCCAGTCGTTGGCCAGCATCACGAGCCGCACGCCCTCGAGCGCCTGCTCGGGGCTCGCGCCCATCGCGACGTCGCCGGTGACGACGGCGACCTCGCCCTCGAAGTCGATGCCCCAGTCGGCGCTCGCGAAGGTGGCGGCGTCGCACGGGCCGAGGAAGTCGTCGCTGCCGCCCTGGTACATCAGCGGATCGCCGAGGAAGCTTTCGGGCATCTCGGCGCCGCGGGCCTTGCGCACGAGCTCGACGTGGTTGAGGTAGGCCGAGCCGTCGGCCCACTGGAACGCGCGCGGCAGCGGCGCCATGCATTGCTCGGGCACGAACGGGAACGCGTGGCGCGTCTTGCCGTGGTTCAGCGCCACCGACAGGTCCTGCAGCAGCGGCGCGATGAAGTTCCAGTCGTCGAGCGCCTGCTGCATCCGCGTCGTGATGCCGGTGGCGAAATGGGCCTGGGTGAGGTCGCGCGAGACGACGACCAGCTGGCCGTCGCGCGACCCGTCCTTGTAGGTGGCAAGTTTCATGGAAATGCCCGGTTTGGACACCGGGGGTTCTGGAAGGGCGATGGCAGTATTGTCCGATGCGGACGCGATGTCTCCTCGGATTGGCGCTGGTGGTGCTGGCGTTGCACGCGCTCGCCTGGCGGATCGCGGCGGGCGGGCTGCCGCGGTTGGCGCCGGCGGCGGCCGGCGTGCACCGGGTCGCGTTCGTGAGTGTGCCGCAGCGCGCGGCGGCCGCGATGCGGATCGCGCAGGGGCTCGCTTCGAAACCGGTCCAGATGGCGGAGTCGCCCGCCGCGCCCACACGCGCCACCGCGGCCGCGCCGGCCCGCGCGCGCGTCACGCCCGGAGCGCGCGCCCCCACGGGTGCGGGCGCCACGCGGCGGCGCGCGCCGCCGCGCACGCACGGCTGGCCGGTCTACGCCACGCGTCCGCCACCGTCGGCCATGCTGCGCTACGCGCTGGCGCAGTCCGGCGTGGCCTCGGCGAGCGCCGGCCGCGCCGAGCTCGAATGGCGGCGCGACGCGACGGGCTACGCGCTGCGCCTGGCCGCCGCCGTCGATGGCCGGCCGCCCCGCGAGTGGCAATCCACCGGTGCGTTCGACGCCGCGGGCGTGGCGCCGCTGCGCCTCGTCGAACGCGAGCGCGGACGCGACCGGCGCGCGCTGCAGTTCGACCGGGACGCGGGCCGCGTGCACTTCTCCGGTGCCTCGGGCACGCCGGCGGTCGCCCCGGGCGCTCAGGACCGCTGGAGCTGGATCGCGCAGCTCGCCGCCATCGCCGAGGCCCAGGCCGCGCGCGGACCGCCGCCCGACCACTGGGACCTGCAGGTGGCCGGCCTGCGCGGCGATCTCGAGCGCTGGACATTCCGCGTGCTCCCGCCGGGCGATCCGCCGCCCGAGCTCCAAGGTAACGATCTGTCAGCAACCTCTCGGCGGGCCCCCGCCTTGCTTCATGTCCTGCGTGCCACCGACCAACCCTACGACCTGCGGATCGAAGCCTGGCTCGCCCCTTCGCTGCATCACCTGCCCGCCGGGCTGCGCATGAGCACCCCGCCGGGCCCCTGGTCGCTGTCGCTCTGGCAGCGCAACTCTTGATTTGCAGCTCGACGCCACCACGTTCGATCTCGAACCAGAAGGATCCTTCATGACAACCATGGTCTACAACTCCGAGAACTTCGTGGTCGTCGAACTCGACGTGCCGGTGGCGCCGCGTGAAGGCGACACGCTCGAGGCCAGCGACGCCCCGCTCTCGCGCGGCGGCTACGAGATCGTCGACAAGTTCGCCCGCAAGGAGATCTACATCGAGGGCGCGCTGGCGCAGCATTTCCGCGAAGGCGTGGAGGAACTGGCGCGCGGCGAACCGACGCAGGAGCAAGTCGAGGAATTCATCGGCCGCTACGCGGGGCTGCCGCAGCAGCCGCTGATCCTGCACTGAGCAGGCCGCCGCCAGCGAGGCCGCGAAGGGCGCCGGATGGCGTCGTTCGCGGCCTCGTCGTTTCCGGCTCGGCGGCCGGCTGCGGCCGCTCAGCTCGATCGCGGGACCGCGTCCCCGCCGATGCCTGGCACGCGACGCGGCGCGCGCCCTGCTGCGGCTTGCCGACGGCGCCGACGCGGTCATGGCCGTCCTGCAATAATTCGGGGCATGTCCAAGCCCTCCCTCGCCTACACCCGCGGCGCGCAGCTGCCCGAGCTGCTCCGGCAGCGCATCGTGATCATCGACGGCGCGATGGGCACGATGATCCAGCGCTACAAGCTGCACGAGGCCGACTACCGCGGCGAGCGCTTCAAGGACCATCCCAGGGACATCAAGGGCAACAACGAGATGCTGCAGCTCGTCAAGCCCGAGGTGCTGCGCGAGATCCACTCGCAGTACCTGGCGGCCGGCGCCGACATCATCGAGACCAACACCTTCGGCGCCACCTCGGTCGCGCAGGAGGACTACGGCCTCGCGCACCTGGCGCGCGAGATGAACGTCGCCGCCGCGCGCATCGCCCGAGAGTGCGCCGACCGGTATTCGACGCCCGACAAGCCGCGCTTCGTCGCCGGCGCGCTCGGCCCGACGCCGCGCACCGCCAGCATCAGCCCCGACGTCAACGACCCGGGCGCGCGCAACACCAGCTTCGACGAGCTCAGGGCGGCCTATCGCGAACAGGCCGAGGGCCTCGTCGAGGGCGGTGCCGACCTGTTCCTGGTCGAGACGATCTTCGACACGCTCAACGCCAAGGCCGCCATCTTCGCGCTCGACGAGCTGATGGACGACACCGGCGTGCGCCTGCCCGTCATCATCTCGGGGACGGTCACCGACGCATCGGGCCGCATCCTGTCGGGCCAGACGGTCACCGCGTTCTGGCACTCGGTGCGCCACGCGCGCCCGATCGCCGTCGGCCTGAACTGCGCGCTCGGCGCGGCGCTGATGCGGCCGTACATCGAGGAGCTCGCGAAGGTGGCCGGCGACACCGCCGTCAGCTGCTACCCGAACGCGGGCCTGCCGAACCCGATGAGCGATACCGGCTTCGACGAGACGCCCGAGGTCACCGGCGCGCTGATCGAGGAGTTCGCGCAGGCCGGCTTCCTGAACATCGCCGGCGGCTGCTGCGGCACGACCCCGGAGCACATCGCCGCCATCGCGCGCCGCGTCGGCGCCTACCGTCCGCGCAGCGTCCACGACCCGTTGTTCTCGCCGCTGCTGGCGGCGTGATTTGCCGCAAGGCCACGGGTAAGAAGCGGGCGCGCAGCGGCGTCCTGCACCTTCGCGTCGCCGCGGCCCGTGCGACGCGGACGTCGCGTCTGCGCGGTCGCGCGGCCCTGCGCGCCGGGCGTCATCGTGCCAGCGGACGCCGCGGCGACCCGGACGTTCCCCGTCCTGCCGACCCGGGTCCGATTCCTGCTCATCCGCCGCGCGCGACGGACCGGCCCCAGGCCGGGCCGCGCATCCTGGCGCCCGCAAGCGGCGCGTGCATCGTCGAAGACAGACCGGAGGGAGCAGCAAGATGGCGGTGAAACGACTCGGCGTCCTCGACGGCTGGCGCGGCATCAGCATCCTGCTGGTGCTGCTCGGCCACCTGTTCCCGGTCGGGCCGAAGGCCTGGGCCCTGAACAACGCGGTCGCCGGCGCGGGGATGGCGATCTTCTTCACGCTGTCCGGCTTCCTGATCACCAGCGTGCTGCTGGCCGACGCGAACATCCGCCGCTTCCTGATCCATCGCATCATGCGCATCGTGCCGCTCGCCTGGCTGGCGATGGCGCTGACGCTGGCCCTCACCCGCGCCGACGCGGCGCTGTGGCCGCCGCACCTGCTGTTCTACGCCAACCTGTTCCCGCGCCTGCTGGTGGAGGGCACCGGCCACTTCTGGAGCCTGTGCGTCGAGATGCAGTTCTACATGGCCGTCGCGCTGCTGGTGGCCACGATGGGCCGGCGCGCGCTGTTCATGCTGCCCGCCATCGCCGTCGTGGTGACGCTGTACCGCGCCGGCATGCACTACACGATGGACATCCGCACCGACAAGCGCATCGACGAGATCCTGGCCGGCTGCACGCTCGCGCTCACGTGGCAGCACCGCCCCGCGTGGTTCGCGCGCGACTGGCTGGCCTGGCTGCCGCTCCTGCTCATGCCGCTGCTGGTGGCCTCCGCGCACGCCGGGCTGCCGTGGCTGAACTACCTGCGGCCGTGGATCGCGTCGGCGATGGTGGGCTGCACCCTGGACGGCGCGGCGGCCCATCCGGTGCGCCGCCTCCTGTCGACGGCCACCCTGCGCTACATCGCGCAGATCTCGTTCGCGCTGTACGTGGTGCACGGCTGCCTGGTGGCCAGCTGGCTGGAGACCGGCGACAAGCTGGTCAAGTACGCCAAGCGCCCGCTGTTCATCGCCGCCACCTGGGGCCTGGCGCACCTGTCCACGCGTTACTACGAGGCCTTCTTCATCCGCCTCGGCAAGCGCTGGGCGGGCAAGTAGGCCCATGCACGAAAAAGGCGGCCCGCGGGCCGCCTTTGCTCAGGATCGCGCCGTCGCCGGCGCGACGACGCTGGCGATCAGGGTTCGTTGCAGCCGCGGGTCGAGCCGGCCGGGCACTGGTACGTGTAGTCGAAGTACCGCGCGCTGGAGACCTTGTAGCCCAGCGTGCCGGCGAAGCTGCCGAAGCTGATCGAGAACTCCGTGTTGTAGTACGACAGCGGCGCGGTCTCGCTCGTGCCGTAGACGAACGGACCCTCGATCTGCGGTGCGCCGATGTTGATGAGGACCGTCGCGCCCGGCGTGCTGAGCAGGGCCGCCGAGTTGTTCTTGATGTACTGGCCCATGTCCTGGCCGGCGAACATGAAGATGCCGGCGGGGATCGCGGCGTTGAAGCCCACGTACTGCGGCGCGCCGGGCAGCACGGACTGCAGCGTCGTTCCCTGGAAGGCGCTCAGGTTGGCGAGCGTCGCCTGGTTGGCGGCACCGGTGGCCATGCGCGCGGCCCAGTCGCCGAAGATCGGCAGCCAGTCGAGCGAGGTCGAGCACGACGCGTTGGACTGCGGCGTGAAGTTGAGGGTCGTCTGCGACGCGTCGATCTGGCTGCTCAGGGTGTTGTAGGAGCCGGCGACCTGCAGGTTGGCCATGGTGGCCCGGAGCGTGCAGGTGTAGTGGATGCCGTACGACGACCCCGAGCTGGAGTAGGTCGCCGTGTAGGTCGGCCCGCTCAGGCTCACGTGGTTGACGCCGGACGTTCCGAACGTCGGCGCGGTCATGTAGATCTGCAGGCCGCCGGTCATGGCGCCGCTGACGAACGATGTGCCTGCCGGGACGCCCGCGGCGGAGGCCGTGTCGAGATCCGCCTTCAGCAGCGGCTGCAGCGTCAGCGCCTTCTGGGCAAACGCGCCCACCGGGCCAGCCGCGTGGCCAGAGGCGTCCATCTTTTCGACGGCGTTGACCGTCTGGACGGCGCCGCCCGGCGGGCCGTAGGTGACCGTGGACGTGTAGGAGCCGTCGAGATAGATCGGCGCCCAATCGGCGAATGCGCCCGCGCTCGCGGCCGCCAGGGCAAGCCCCAGCGTCATTTTCTTCATCATTTGAATACTCCCTTGGTTTCGCTTTCCGCTGCGCAAGGCCTTGCGCGGCGGGCGGCGGCAACGCTGCTTCTGTCGAGCAGGCGCACGCCGCAGCGCGATTCTAGGAGAGGTCGACGACGATCGGGTGACGATGGCGCCGATACCCCGTGCCCCATCGGCGGAGATCGCGAAAGCCAGTGGCTGCGCGCGGGACGGCGCGGCGCCCCGCTCAGCCCATCTTCTCGAGCACGTCGAGATTGGGCCGCACGTTGACCTGGCCGGGCGGCAGCGCGCCCGTGACGGCGTAGTCCGGCAGCTTGGTGTTGCGCGTGGCGGGCACGGCCAGCGGCATGCCGCTGCGTCCGACCAGGCTCACGACGACCGGCGACCTGGCGATCGGCGTGCGGCGCAGCACCATCGCGATCTCCCCGCATTGCAGCTTCACCCACACGCCCGGCGGGTACAGGCCCAGCGTGCGGATCAGGGCCTGGCCGGCCTCGTCGGTGTGGCCGCCCTCGTCCAGCAGCGCGGCCTGGGCCGCGGCGGTCGCCGACGACGCGGGCCGGCTCTTGCGCGGCGACAGGCGCGCCGCGTAGCGGTCGGCGCGGCGGATCAGGCGGGCGACCGTCTCCTCGGGCGACCGTCCCGCCATCGGACCGGCCGGCGCGCTGTGGTGGTGGCGCACGGCATGCAGCCAGATCGCGTCGTCGACGCCGATCGCGGCCAGCAGGCCCGCGGCGCGCACCGGGTGGTCGCGCATCAGGTCGCGCTGGGCGTCGCTCATCGGGCCGGGCTGGCGCGCGAGTTCGTCCTGCATCTGCGTGAAGCTGACATTCATCGACAGTGCCGCCAGCGTCAGCGCGTCCGCCCACGCGGCCTGCCAGCCGGGGAGCTGGCTGCAGGCCATCGAGGCGAGCACGCAGACGAACAGGCTGTGGTTGGCGCTGTAGTCCTGGAAGTCGTGGCTGGCGTCGTACATGAGCCGCATCAGCGCCCGGTCGGGGCTGCGCTCGACCAGCACCAGCACGTCGTCGCGCAGCGTGCGCAGGCGCGCGACCCAGTCGGCGCTGCGCGGATCCGCCAGCAGCAGGCGCAGTCGCATCTGCAGGTTGGGCCAGTCCAGCGGGCGTTCGGCCGGGCGGCCGGCCTGGCCGGGCAGCGGCATGGCCTCGAAGTCCGGGCGCGCCGCGGCGATCCGGCCCAGCGCCACGTCCTGGCGGAACATCTGGTCGAGCTGGCCGTTGATCAGGCGCTGGACCGACTCCATCTCCGACACGTCGATGAAGATCTCGCGCGAACGCAGCAGCTGCAGCTGCTTGTCGTTCTGGATCGTCGATCCTCGGGCGAGCAGCACGGCGCCGAAGCCGTCGCGCACCGTGAACGGGAGCGGACGGCCGATGCGCAGGCCTTCGGAGGGCAGGGGAACGACCTTCATGAGGGGCGGTGGCGGCCAAAAGGGGGTGTCAGAACCGGCATATCGGCCTTGCGAAGGCTCTTCTTGAGTGCCGCCGCCTACAATTTCGCCCATGTCCCCCGCAGAAAACGCCGCGTCCGGCACGCCCCCGATGAAGCTGTCCGGGCTCGAACCCGTCACGCTCGACGCCGGCCACCTGTTCGTCAACATCGGCGAACGCACCAACGTCACCGGCTCCAAGGCCTTCGCCCGGCTGATCCTGGCCGGCGAATTCGAGCAGGCGCTCGCCGTCGCGCGCCAGCAGGTCGAGAACGGCGCCCAGGTCATCGACGTCAACATGGACGAGGCGATGCTGGACAGCCAGGCGGCGATGGTGCGCTTCCTGAACCTGGTGGCCAGCGAACCCGAGATCGCCCGCGTGCCGGTGATGGTGGACTCGTCGAAGTGGAGCGTGATCGAGGCCGGCCTGAAGTGCCTGCAGGGCAAGGGCATCGTCAACTCGATCTCGATGAAGGAAGGCCTGGACGAGTTCAGGCGCCAGGCGCGGCTGATCCGCCGCTACGGCGCGGCCACGGTCGTCATGGCCTTCGACGAGCAAGGCCAGGCCGACACCTACCAGCGCAAGATCCAGATCTGCGAGCGCGCCTATCGCGTGCTGGTCGACGAGGTGGGCTTCCCGCCCGAGGACATCATCTTCGACCCGAACATCTTCGCGATCGCCACCGGCATCGAGGAGCACGACAACTACGCCGTCGACTTCATCGAGGCCACGCGCTGGATCAAGCAGAACCTGCCGGGCGCGAAGGTGTCGGGCGGCGTGTCCAACGTCAGCTTCTCGTTCCGCGGCAACGAGCCGGTGCGCGAGGCGATCCACACCGTGTTCCTGTACCACGCCATCCAGGCGGGCATGGACATGGGCATCGTCAACGCCGGCATGGTCGGCGTGTACGACAACCTCGACCCGAAGCTGCGCGAGCTCGTCGAGGACGTCGTCCTCAACCGCCGTCCGAAGTTCGACGGCACCGAGAGCGAGGCCGACAGGAACAAGACGCCCACCGAGCGCCTGCTGGACGTCGCCGAGGCCGTCAAGGGCGCCGTGCGCGACGACTCCGCGCGCCTGGCCTGGCGCGCCGGGACGGTCGACGAGCGCCTGTCGCACGCGCTGGTGCAGGGCATCACCGACTTCATCGTCGAGGACACCGAGGAAGCCTGGCAGGCCATCGCCGCCCGGGGCGGCCGGCCGCTGCACGTGATCGAGGGCCCGCTGATGGCCGGCATGAACGTGGTGGGCGACCTGTTCGGCGCCGGCAAGATGTTCCTGCCTCAGGTGGTGAAGTCGGCGCGCGTGATGAAGTCCGCCGTCGCCCACCTCGTGCCCTACATCGAGGAGGAGAAGCTGCGCATGGAGGCCGCCGGCGACGACGTGCGCTCCAAGGGCAAGATCGTCATCGCCACCGTCAAGGGCGACGTGCACGACATCGGCAAGAACATCGTCACCGTCGTCCTCCAGTGCAACAACTTCGAGGTGGTGAACATGGGGGTGATGGTGTCCTGCAAGGACATCCTCGATCGCGCGAAGGTGGAAGGCGCCGACATCATCGGCCTGTCCGGCCTGATCACCCCCAGCCTGGAGGAGATGCAGTACGTCGCCTCCGAGCTGCAGCGCGATCCCGACTTCCGCGCGCTGAAGATCCCGCTGCTGATCGGCGGGGCCACCACCAGCCGGGTGCACACCGCCGTCAAGATCGCCCCGCACTACGAGGGCCCGGTGGTCTACGTGCCCGACGCGTCGCGCGCGGTGGGCGTGTGCGCCGACCTGCTGTCCGACGAGAAGGGCACGCTGTTCCGCGAGGAGCTCGAGGCCGACTACGCCCGGGTGCGCGAGCTGCACGCCAACCGCAAGCAGGTGCCGCTCGTCACGCTGCAGGCCGCGCGCGCCAACAGGACGCCGCTGGACTGGGCCGCCTACACGCCGCCCGCGCCGAAGTTCATCGGGCGGCGCCTGTTCAAGCAGTACGACCTGGCCGAGATCGCCGCCTGCATCGACTGGGGGCCGTTCTTCCAGACCTGGGACCTCGCCGGGCCCTATCCGAAGATCCTGACCGACGACGTCGTCGGCGAAGCCGCCACCAAGGTGTTCGCCGACGGCCAGGCGATGCTCAAGCGCGTCATCGACGGGCGCTGGCTCACCGCCAACGGCGTGCTGGGCTTCTGGCCCGCCAACACGGTGGACGACGACACCATCGAGGTCTACACCGACGAATCGCGCAGCCGGGTGCTGATGAAGTGGGCGCCGCTGCGCATGCAGACGGAGCGCCCCGTGGTGCCCGGCGACGACGGCATCCCGGTGCGGCGGCCCAACCGCTCGCTGGCCGACTTCATCGCGCCCAAGGGCACGAAGCCCGACTGGATCGGCCTGTTCGCGGTCACCGCCGGCCTCGGCGTCGACAAGCACGAGGCCGCGTTCCAGGCCACGCACGACGACTACTCCTCCATCATGCTCAAGGCCATCGCCGACCGCCTCGCCGAGGCCTTCGCCGAGCGCCTGCACCAGCGCGTGCGCATGGAGCTGTGGGGTTACGCGCCCGACGAGGCGCTGTCCAACGCGGACCTGATCGCCGAGAAGTACCGCGGCATCCGCCCGGCGCCGGGTTATCCGGCCTGCCCGGAGCACGGCGTCAAGCGCGACCTGTTCCGCGCGCTCCAGGCCGAGGAGGCGGGCATGGCCCTGACCGAGAGCCTGGCGATGACGCCGGCGGCCAGCGTGTCCGGCTTCTACCTCGCGCACCCCGCGTCGACCTATTTCAACGTGGGCCGCATCGGCGAGGACCAGGCCAGGGCCTGGGCCGCCAGCGTCGGCGCCAGCGAGGACGAGGCGCGCCGGCGCCTGAGCCAATCCTGGGAACAGGGACCGGTCTCCCCAGGTTGAGGTTGCCGCCTGTCTCGGCAGGCGCGAAAAATGCTCCTGCGCGCTCGCAGGACACGCGGACGCCTCATGGCCGCCCGCGCGCCGCCGTGCGCAGGCGCATCGCCTCGACGAGACGTCCCCCCGGGGAAAGCGGATCTTCACCGATGAAGTTGTATTTCTATCGAGGCCATCACGAGAACTTCGGCGACGAGCTGAACCACTGGTTGATGCCGAAAGTATTTCCGGAGTTCTTCGACGACGACCCCTCCGTCCTGTTCCTGGGCATCGGGTCGATCATCCTCGACACCCACCCGAAGGACGTGCTGAAGATCGTCTACGGCTCGGGCTATGCCGGCTACTCCGACATGCCGCGCATCGACGACAAGTGGAAGTTCTACTGCGTGCGCGGCGCGAAGACGGCCGAGGCCTGCGGCCTGGCGCCCGAGCTGGTCGCCGGCGACACCGCCATCCTGATCAACCGGCACCTCCGCCTCGACCGCCACGAGAAGGTCTACAAGTTCTCGTACATGCCGCATTGGCAGAGCGTCGACGTGGGCCACTGGCAGCTGGTGTGCCGCTGGAGCGGCGTGCATTTCATCGACCCGCGACGCCCGGTGGACGAGGTGCTGGACGAACTGCAGAAGACCGAGGTGCTCGTGACGGAGGCGATGCACGGCGCCATCGTCGCCGACGCCTTGCGGGTGCCCTGGATTCCCGTGCAGCCGGCAGTCACCATGCACCGCGGCAAGTGGCTGGACTGGGCGTCGGCGCTCGATCTGGAGCTCGATCCGGTGGTGCTGGGCGCATCGTCGACCTACGAGGCCGACGTGTCGGCGCCGCTGACCGGCGGCCTGGGGGCGCTCGCGCGCGCGGGCGTGCCCGGACGCAAGCTCGCGAACCTGGCGCTCACCGCCCGCGCCGCCCAGGCGCTGCAGCGCGCGACGCGCCGCGCGCCCAGCCTGAGTGCCGACGCCGCGCTCGAACGCGCGCTCGACAAGCTCGAGAGCGCTGCCTGCCAGCTGCGGCGCGACTTCGCCTGAGCACGATGACGGGGGACGTGCGCGGCGCCACGCCGCTAGAATCTTCAGCTCCCTCCAGCGCCGTGGCCGCTCCGATGACAGACCTCTCCGCCCTCGCGCGAATGCGCGCGCGGGTCACCCGGGCCATGACGGGCGACGGCAGCGGCCTCGCCGCGCGCGTGATCCGCGGCGGCAGCTGGACGCTCGCCGGCAACTTCGGCGGCCAGGCGCTGCGCTTCATCAGCAACATCTGGCTGACGCACCTGCTGTTCCCGGCGGCGTTCGGCGTCATGGCGATCGCGCAATCCATCATCGCCGGCGCCAAGATGCTGTCCGACGTCGGCCTGCAGCAGAGCGTGATCCGCAGCCACCGCGGCCACGACGGGGAATTCCTCGACACGGTGTGGACGCTGCAGGTGCTCAAGGGCCTGGGCATCCTGGTCGTCATGACCGCGATCGCCCCGCTCGCCAGCCGCCTCTACGACCAGCCCGAGCTGGCGCGCGTGATCCCGGGCCTGGGCGTGGCGGTGCTGATCAACGGGTTCGCGTCGACCAAGGTGGCGCTGCTGAACCGCAACATCGAGATCGGCCGCATCGTGTCGATGGAACTGGGCTCGCAGCTGGCCGGCATCCTGGTGATGGGCCTGTGGGCATGGCTGTCGCCCACGCTGTGGTCGCTGGTGGCGGGCAACATCGTCACGGCGCTGGTGATGACGCTGGCCACGCACGTGTTCATCCCGGGACGGACGAACCGTTTCGCCTGGCAGAAGTCGACGGTGCAGGAGGTGTGGTCGTTCGGCGGCTGGGTGATGCTGTCCAGCGGCATGACCTACCTGGTCGGCGAAGGACGCAACCTGCTCAACGGCTCGCTCGTCGGGCCGCACGTCATCGGCCTGATGGTGATCTCGACGATGCTGGTGATGGTGCTCTGGAACGCGATCCAGTCCATCAGCGGCCGGGTGCTGTTCCCGGCGTACGCCACCGTCTGGCGCGAACGTCCGCAGAACCTGCCCGCCGTCGTCGAGCGTTCGCGCCGCATCCAGCTGCTGGCGGGCTGCGCCATCGCGATCCTGTTCGCCCTGGTGGGCGACCGTGTCGTCAACCTGTTCTACGACGCGCGCTACCGTGAGGCCGGCGCCTTCATCCAGATCCAGGCGGCCGGCAGCATCGTCGGCTTCCTGGGCGGCACCTATGGCGGCGTGCTGTGGGCGATCGGGCGGCCCGGCGTCAGCACCGTCCTCCTGGCGGCACAGCTGCTGGCCACGGTCGCGCTGCTGGTCGCCGGCCACGCGCTCGGCGGCGTGCTGGGGCTGGTGGTGGGCATGTCGCTCATCGGGGTGGCGATGTACCCGGTCAACGCGCTCGTGTACGCGCGCTTCGGGCTGTTCCAGCCGCGCACCGACGCGCTGCCCTTCCTGATCGCGATCGCGCTGGGCGTCGACGTGTACCTGTTCGGCGCCTGGCGCGGCATGAGCTTTTGAACGCGGCTCAGCGCGCCGGGTTCGCCCAGGCGATGAAATCCGGATTCTCGAAGCCGGGCTTGCCGTAGCGCAGCGGCGCGCCGTCGAGCGTCTGCACCTCGCCACCCGCCGCGCGGAGGATGGCGTCGCCGGCGGCGATGTCCCACTCCATCGTGCGGCCGAAGCGCGGGTAGACGTCGGCCAGGCCCTCGGCCAGGATGCACAGCTTCAGCGAGGAGCCCACCATCCGGTTGGCGGCGACCCGGCGTCCGGCGAGGAAGGCGTCGACCGCGGCGCCGTTGCCATGGTGCCGGCTTCCGACCACCGTCAACCCGTCCGCCGGCGCGCAACGCACGGCCATGTCGCGCCGCAGGCCGCCGACCTCCACCCAGGCGCCCAGCCCGACCGCGCCGGCGTACAAGCTGCCGAGCGCCGGCGCGAGCACCAGGCCGAGCACCGGCACGCCATGGTCGACCAGCGCGATGTTGACGGTGAACTCGCCGTTGCGGCTGATGAACTCCTTCGTGCCGTCGACCGGGTCGACCAACCAGAAGCGATTGCTCACATCCGGTATGTCGCCTTCAGACGCCGCCTCCTCACCTACGACCGGGATGTCCGGCGCCAGCCGGCGAAGGCCGTCGACGATCACCGCCTCGGCACAGCGGTCGGCCAGGGTCACGGGCGATTCGTCGTCCTTGATCTCGACCTGGAAGTCGCTGGCGTAGACACGCATCACCAGGGCCCCGGCCTCGTGGATGAGCGGCACCAGCCCGGCGAGCAGGGATTCGTAGGACAGCGGCGCGGCAGTCATGATGCTCATAAGGGGTATGCGGAACGTGAGCGATTATGACAAAATCGCGCCACTAAATGTTTTAGTGTCTCGATTTCTTGGCCACGCTCACGCCTAACCTGTCGCAGCTGAACTCGCAGCGCCGCCGCGCGGTGCAGCTGCGCGTGGACGGCCACAGCCTGACGCGCGTACGGGCGGAGACGGGCCTGAGCGTGCCGACGATCATCGCCGCATTCAAGGCCTTCACGGAGGGCGGCTGGCATGCCGTGGACGTCGGTGCGCGCGGCCGGCCGCAGGGCACGGGTCGGGCGCTCACGCTGGCCCAGGAGTCCGAACTCGCCCTGCTGGCCCTGTACGGCGCGCCGGAGGCGGCCGGCCTGCCCGGCGGGCTGTGGTCGGCCGACGCCGTGGCCGGGTGTGCGAAACACCGCTTCGGCGTCGAGCTGCACCCGCGCGCGGTCGCGCGCTGCCTGGCGCGCTGGGGCCTGACGCTGGTGGCGCTGCGCGACGCGGCCCGGCGCTCGAGCGCCGGCACGGCCTGGCTCGCGGCGCAACCGGCCGCCCCGCGCGGCTCGGGCGCGCCGCGCAGCTGGTGGTGCGGCGGCCTGTCCGCGCCGGCCGCCAGCGCCGCCGGCAGCGCGCGCGGCCTGCTCGTGGCCGTCGACGCGCGCGGCCAGATCGCCTGGCTGCCCACGCCGTCGCTGAGCCTGCAGGACGGCTGGATCGATTTCCTCGCGCGGCTGCAGGCGCAGACGCCGCAACCGGTGGCCGCCTGGCTGCATGGCCTCGCACTGGCGCGCGCCACGCGGATCAACGACTGGATCGCCAGGCAGCCGCGACTGCAGGTGGCCGCGTGCCCGGTCGCGCTCGCGCGCCGCACGCCACCGGCCGACGAGATCGTGCGGCTCGCGCCGCCGCCGCTGGCCGCCGACCCGTTTCCCCCGAACCCCGTCGCCCCTCGCCCCGCCCCGGCCCCGTCGGCCGGCACGGCGAGCCGGCCCTTCGTCACCCCTCTTGCGTCGACAACGGACGAACCCATGAATCTCACCCACCTGCAGCGCCTGGAGGCCGAGAGCATCCACATCATGCGCGAGGTCGTCGCCGAAGCCGACAACCCCGTCATGCTCTATTCGATCGGCAAGGATTCGGCGGTGATGCTGCACCTGGCCCGCAAGGCCTTCTTCCCGTCGCCGCCGCCGTTTCCGCTGCTGCACGTGGACACCACCTGGAAATTCCGCGCGATGTACGAGATGCGCGAGCGCATGGCGCGGGAGTCGGGCATGGAGCTGCTCGTGCACCAGAACCCCGAGGCCGCGGAGCTGGGCATCAACCCGTTCACCCACGGCTCGCAGATCCACACCGACATGTGGAAGACGCAGGGCCTGAAGCAGGCGCTGGACAAGTGGAACTTCGACGCCGCGTTCGGCGGCGCGCGCCGCGACGAGGAAAAGTCGCGCGCGAAGGAACGCATCTTCTCGTTCCGCTCGGCGCAGCACCGCTGGGACCCGAAGAACCAGCGTCCCGAGCTCTGGCGCCTGTACAACGGCCGCAAGTCCAAGGGCGAGTCGATCCGCGTGTTCCCGATCTCGAACTGGACCGAGCTGG
>JAEKKH010000447.1 GCA_019510465.1 Burkholderiales bacterium | reverse complement strand
CCGAACGGTGCCAAGCCCGTCCCCAATTTCCGCAAGGACGAGGCCCCTTACACCGTGCTCGGCCGTACCCAGAAAGCCTGGCTCAAGGATCGGCTGAAAGGCTCGACCGCGACCTGGAAGGTCTGGGGCGCCACCAACGGCACGCTCGACATGCGCACCGATCCGCAGAACCTGCCCGAGGGCGTGTCGAAGCCGTGGCCGGGTGAGGGCTATGCCACGTTCGGCGGCGGCGATTTCAGCGCGGCTTTCGCCGAACGCGCCGAAATCTACGACCTTATCCGGGAAGGCGGCATCGACGGCTTCGTCACCGTCTCGGGTGATCGCCACAGCTTCTGGGCGGGCCATGCCGCCAAGGCGTTGCCCCCCAAAAAATTCGAGCCCGTCGGCATCACCTTCATCACCGGATCGATCTCGGCCCCCGGCCTGGCCGAGGCGCTGGAGCATGGGCACAAGACGGATCCGCTGCGCCCGCTCTTCACGGTCGAACGCGCGGACGGCACCAAGGAAGCGACGGTCAACCTGGCGATCAAACGCGGGGTTCGCGCCGCCTGGGAATATGCGCAATCGGGCGACATCGAACGCGCCCGCACGCTCACCAACCCGGACGTCGCCCCCCATCTGGAATTCGTCGACATGGGCGGACACGGTTACTCGGTGGTGACTGCGGACGCGCAAGCGATCGAGACCGAATTCGTCTGCATCCCCCGCCCCATCACGCGCGCCGAAACCCCCGATGGCGGCCCGATCCGCTATCGTGTGGCCCACCGCGCGGTCCGCTGGCATGGCGGCAAGCCGGTGCTCGAGCAGCGCGTGCTGGAGGGCGATCCGAAGCTTTCGGTCTAGCGCGGCATAGGGGCTACTCCCCCTTGGGTTCGGCCTAGGGGAGCGTCTGCTTCTGGCTGGAAAGCGGTCATCAGGCGCCGTTGCGCGCCAAGCAAGATTTTCGCCCGCTGAACTGCTAATTGAAGTGGCCGGGATTCTGTTGTCGTGGGTAGGTCGGTCTCGTTTTGAGGTTGCACAGCATTCCGAGCATTTGCAGCGGGAGAGAAGCCATGGCTAAGCCGGTGAAATTTGCGCACGTCGTCTACATGACGCGGCGCTTCGATGAGATGATTGCGTGGTATCGCGATGTCTTCGAGGCAGAAGTAGTTTACGAAAATCCTGCGCTCGCATTCCTCACCTATGACAACGAGCATCACAGGTTCGCGTTCGCCAACCTGAACATCCTGAAACCCGGCGGCGATTCTCGCGACGAGCGAGGAGAAATCGGCGTCAATCACGTGGCCTACA
>JAEKKH010000446.1 GCA_019510465.1 Burkholderiales bacterium | reverse complement strand
CGACCAGTTCGAGATCCGCACGCACCAGCGCCTGATGGACATCGTCGACCCGACGGACAAGACCGTCGACGCGCTGATGAAGCTCGACCTGCCCGCGGGCGTGGACGTCGAGATCAAGCTGCAATAAACGGGCGCCCCCCGAAGCGGCCTGCGGCCGCCTCCTCCCGAGGGGGCGCCGCCGGTGGTCCGGCAAAGCCGGTTCCACGGCGGCCGCTTGAAAAGGCACGGCAGTTGCGGGTTCGCGCGCATCTGCTATAATCGCTGGCTCTGCAAGAAGCCCCTTGCCCGGAAATCCGGTCGAGGGGCTTTTATGCTGAACCAAAGTCTGCCCGGCCAATCGATGTCGGGTTTGTCAAACAAAGGCTCCGGAGCCCCGAAACGGGTGAACGGGCTGGAGAAAATCCATGTCTCTAAGCAATCGTCTCGGATTGCTGGGTCGCAAGGTGGGCATGATGCGCATCTTCACGGACGACGGCGATGCCGTGCCTGTGACGGTGATCGACGTGTCCAACAATCGCGTCACCCAGGTCAAGACCGTCGACACCGACGGCTACACGGGCGTCCAGGTCGCTTTCGGTTCGCGCAAGGCTTCGCGCGTGACCAAGCCGGCCGCGGGCCACCTCGCCAAGGCCGGCGTCGAAGCCGGCACCCTCCTGAAGGAATTCCGGGTCACCCCGGAAGTCGCCGCTGAATACAAGCCGGGCACCGTCGTGCCGGTCGGCCTGTTCGAAGTGGGCCAGTCCGTCGACGTGCAGGGCACCTCGATCGGCAAGGGCTTCGCGGGCACCATCAAGCGCCACAACTTCAGCTCGCAGCGCGCGTCGCACGGCAACAGCCGTTCGCACAACGTGCCGGGCTCGATCGGCATGGCGCAGGATCCGGGCCGCGTGTTCCCGGGCAAGCGCATGTCGGGCCACATGGGCGACGAGACCGTCACCGTGCAGAACCTCGACATCGTCCGCGTGGACGCCGAGCGTTCGCTGCTGCTCGTCAAGGGCGCGATCCCCGGCTCGAAGAACGGCCACGTGGTCGTTCGCCACGCCGTCAAGGTCAAGGCCAAGAAGGGAGCCAACTGATGCAACTCGAGCTCCTCAACGAACAAGGCCAGGCCACCGCCAAGGTCGACGCGCCGGACACCGTGTTCGCGCGTGACTACAACGAAGCCCTGATCCACCAGATCGTGGTGGCCTTCCAGGCCAACGCGCGCCAAGGCACGCGTTCGCAGAAGAACCGCGAAGAAGTCAAGCACTCGACGAAGAAGCCGTGGGCCCAGAAGGGCACCGGCCGCGC
>JAEKKH010000046.1 GCA_019510465.1 Burkholderiales bacterium | reverse complement strand
ACGGCAACGGCCGCGTGCGCCTGGAGTACCGCATCCCGGCGCGCGGCCTGATCGGCTTCTCCAACGAGTTCATGAACCTGACGCGCGGCTCGGGCCTGATCTCCAACATCTTCGACGGCTACGAGCCGCACAAGGGCGAGATCGGTGGCCGCAAGAACGGCGTGCTGATCTCGATGGATGCGGGTGAGATCTTCACCTACGCGCTCGGCAAGCTCGACGACCGCGGCCGCATGTTCGTCAAGGCGAACGACCCGGTGTACGAAGGCATGATCGTGGGCATCCACAATCGCGACAACGACCTCGTCGTCAACGCCACGCGCACCAAGCAGCTGACCAACTTCCGGGTGTCCGGCAAGGAAGACGCGATCAAGGTCACGCCGCCGATCGACCTCACGCTGGAATACGGCGTCGAGTTCATCGACGACGACGAACTGGTCGAGATCACGCCCAAGAGCGTGCGCCTGCGCAAGCGCCACCTGACGGAAAACGAGCGCAAGCGCGCCCGGAAGGATTAGCCCCAGGCATGACGGCCCCACGGTCGCTTGCGCTTCCTGCCCCCGAGGGGCCGGCCGCGAGCGGCCCGGCGGAGCCGGTTCCGCCGCTCCCTTGACCTCCCTCTTGAGGCGCGCGAGCGGCTGCGCCGGGGCGGATCCGATTCGAACGAAGCGACCTGCCGTGAGGCGGTCGCTTCTTGTTCGATTGCGTTCGTGCGGACAACGCGGTGCGCGGAGATGCCGGACGCCTTCGGTTGGCGCCGTCCGGTGACGGCGACCGCACGAAATTCGGTCGGGTGCCGCTTAAGATGAGGCTTCCCTCGAGGCAAGACCAGGAGACGCCGTGACCGCCGCCGCACCGAAATCCCCGCACGCGATGGGCCATGCCCGAGCGGCGATCGGCATGGTCGTGGTGACGTTGATGTGGAGCATCGCGGGCGTCGTGAGCCGCTCGCTGCAGACGGCCGAGAGCTTCGAGGTCACGTTCTTCCGCAGCCTGTTCAACCTCGTCGGCCTGGGCGTCGCGCTCACGTGGATGCGCGGCTGGTCGCTGTGGGCCGACCTGCTGCGCTCGCCGCGCGTGGTGTGGCTGTCGGGCCTGTGCTGGAGCGTCATGTTCACGGCCTTCATGGTGGCGCTGACGATGACGCGCGTGGCCAACGTGCTGGTGACGATGTCGATCAGCCCGCTGCTGACGGCCGTCTTCGCGCGCGTCTTCCTGCATCACCGCCAGCCGGCGCGCACCTGGGTGGCGATCGCGGTCGCGGGGGCGGGCATCGCGTGGATGTTCTGCCACAACATGCAGGCGGCCGATGCCGCCAGCCTCGCGGGCATGGCGGTGGCGCTGCTGGTGCCGCTGGCCTCCGCGCTGAACTACACGGTGCTGCAGCACGCTGGCCGCGCACGGCCCGTGGTCGACGACAGCGCCGAGACGCCCGCGTCGCAGCCCGACCTGTTCAGCGCCGTGCTGATCGGCGCGGCGCTGTCGGCGCTGGCCACGCTGCCGTTCGCGTGGCCGTTCAAGTCCAATGCGCACGACCTGGGCCTGCTGTTCGGGCTGGGCATCGTGCAACTGGCCATCCCGTGCCTGCTGCTGGTGCGCGTGTCGCGCTCGCTGCCGGCGCCCGAGGTGGCGCTGATCGGGCTGCTGGAGGTGATCTTCGGCGTGCTGTGGGCGTGGGTGGGCGCGGGCGAGGCGCCCGGCAGCGCCGCGCTCACCGGCGGCGCGGTGGTGGTCGGCGCCCTCGTGTTCAACGAACTGCTGAGCCTGCGCGGTCGTGTCGCCGCGGCGTCGGCCTAGGAAGCCCCATGTCCCGTCCCGATACCCACGTGCTGGCCGAACGACGCGGCCACCTCGGCATCGTCACGCTCAACCGGCCGCAGGCGCTCAACGCGCTGTCACTGGAGATGATCCGCGACATCACCGGCCAGCTGCTGGCCTGGCGTGACGACGCGCAGGTCGGCGCGCTGCTGCTGCGCGGCGCGAATCGGCCCGGCAAGGCACCGGCCTTCTGCGCCGGCGGCGACATCCGCTACTTCCATGCCGCCGCGCTCGCGGGCGACCCGACGCTGGAGGATTTCTTCAGCGAGGAATACGCGCTCAACCACCTGATCCACACCTTCGGCAAGCCGAGCTTCGTGCTGATGGACGGCATCACGATGGGCGGCGGCATGGGACTCGCGCAAGGCTGCTCGATGCGCATCGTCACCGAGCACGCCAGGCTCGCGATGCCCGAGACGAACATCGGCCTGTTCCCCGATGTCGGCGGCGGCTGGTTTCTTGCGCAGGCGCCCGGGCACCTGGGCGAGTTCCTGGGCCTGTCGGGGCACGTGCTGGGCGCGGCCGACGCGTTGGCCGTCGGATGGGCGGACGCCTGCGTGGCGTCGCACGGCGTCGATGCGCTCGTGCAGGCCATCGCCGACGCCACCGCCGTCGACGGCGTGGGCGCGCTGTCGGCGGTCAATCCGTTCACGCTCGATCCGGGCCCGGCGCCGCTGGCCGCCCATGCCGCGCTGATCGAGCGTGCGTTCGCGGCGCCCGACCTGGCCGCCATCGTCGCCGCGCTGGCGGCGGAGGAGGGCGAGTTCGCCGCGGCGCTGGCGAAGGCGCTGGCGCAGCGCTCGCCGTTGATGATGGCGGTCACGCTGGAACAGATCCGCCGCGCCCGCACGATGACGCTGGCCGACGACCTGCGCATGGAACGCGGCCTGGTGCGCCACTGCTTCCACCTGCGCCCGGGCGCGGGGAGCGAAACCCTGGAGGGTATCCGCGCGCTGGCCGTCGACAAGGACCATGCGCCGCGCTGGAGCCCGGCGACGGTCGCCGACCTGCGCCCGTCGATGGTGGAGGCCTTCTTCGCGTCGCCGTGGCCGGCGCATGCGCATCCGCTGCGCGACCTCGATTGAGCGTCCTGGGCGGGCCGTCGTCCGCTTGCCGTCGCCACGCGCGCCCGACGGGGCAACCCGGCCGCCGAGGATGTCCGGCCCGAAGTCGATCGTCCGATCAGCCGTGACGACGTCTTCGGCCCGGCGGCGTGGCGATCAAGCGTCTTTGCGATCGTTAACGTATCGCGCCGCTACTGCGGTGAGCAGCGCGTAACGATGTCGCAAGGGAAGAGCAGGACGCTGGCGGCCCGGGGCATCGCTTCCCAGAATGGGCAACCGATTCCTCCAGCAATCCAGGGTCCCATGCATCGTTTCCTCGCTCGCTCATCCGCCCGCGCGCCGCGCGCCGCCTTCCGCCTTGCCGCGCCGCTGCGCACGACGCTGCTCGGCGCCGCCGCGGTGGCGGCCACCGCTGGCGCGCTCGCCGCGCCCACGCGCGTGTGTGTCGCCCCCATCGTCTCGTCCAGCACCGCCGGCGCGTTCGTCGTGGGCAACGGCACGCCGGCCAGCTGCACCGCGGCCGCGCTCCAGTCGGCGATCAACGCCGCCTCCGTCATCAAGTTCAACTGCGGCGCCGCCGCGACGACGATCCCGGTCTACACGACCCTGCAGGTGCCCGCCACGCGCTCGACCGTCATCGACGGCGGCGGCCTGGTGACGCTCGACGCGGGCGGCCGGACGCGACTGATCGAGGTCTACAGCGCGAACTACCGCGCCACCCGGACGGGCCTGACGCTGCAGCACATCACGCTGGCCAACGGCAAGGCGGCCGGCACGAAGTACGTCGCGCCGAACTCGAGCAACGCGAGCTGTTCGTTCGGCTGGGCCGACGGGGCAGGCGGCGCCATCTACGTGCGCGACGCCGTGCTGCACACGATCGACGTGACCTTCCGCAACAACGCCGCGGCGACGCCGGGCCCGGACGTCGGCGGCGGCGCGATCTATGCGCTCGGCTCGGTGGACGTGTCCGTCATCAGCTCGACCTTCGACGGCAACAGCGGCGCCAACGGCGGCGCGGTGGGACTGCTGCAGAGCGACGGCCGCGTGTACAACTCCGCGTTCACGGACAACAAGGCCACCGGCAGCGGCGGCAACTACGTCGGCGGCGCCGCGCAGGGCTGCGCGGGGGTGGCCGGGGCCAACCAGGGCGGGGCGGGCGGCAACGGCGGCGCGATCGTCATCGACGGCGGCTCGGACGTCAACCAGACCGTGTGTGGCAGCACCTTCAGCGCCAACACGGCGGGCGCGTTCGGCGGCGCGCTGTTCCGCACGGCCGACGGCGCCGCGCGGCCCACGAGCTTCGACCGCTCGGTGTTCCAGGCCAACCAGGCGAAGACGGGCGGTGCGCTGTACGTGCAGAACGCCAACCCGCTGTCGATCACCGCGTCGACCTTCGCCAACAACGTGGCGTCGACCTCCGCCGGTGCCGCCGACCTGGTCAACGACAACCTGCAGGTCACCAACACGACGTTCTCGGGCAACGTCGCCGGCAAGGGCGTCGGCGGCGCGCTGCAGCTGTCCAACGCGAGCGCCAGCGGCTTCATCCGCAATGCGACGTTCAGCGGCAACCAGTCCAGCGGCGGTCCGGGCTACTTCAGCTCGGCCATCTTCGGGGCGATGTCGTTTCCCGTCACCAACACCGTCTTCGCCAACAATCTCAGCAAGGACGGCGGCTCGCCGATGCAGTGCTTCTTCTCGCCGGGCCTGGGCACCGACGACGTGCAGTGGCCCGTCAAGCGACCGGTCGGCGGCCTCAACGACAACCTGTGCGTGACCGGCATCCGCTTCGCGAATCCGCTGCTGGGCGCCCTCGGCAACAACGGCGGCTACACGCCCACCATCGTGCCTGCGTCCACCAGCCCGCTGCGCAAGTCGGGCCACGACTGCCCGGCCACCGACCAGCGCGGCGTCGCGCGCAACACGGCGCAATGCACGATCGGCGCGGTGGAGTGACGACGCCTCACGCGCCGCGCGCGTAGGCGGCGAGGCCGTCGGCGAGCGCGGCGAACGTGACGGCGCAACGCGGGCTGTCGCGCAGATCGGCGTGCATCGCGATCCAGGTCTCGAGGTTCAGCGAGACCGCCGACCGGAACAGGCGCACCATCGCCGGATCGCGCGCTGCCAGCCGCGCCTGGCACAGGCCGATGCCCAGGCCGGCACGGATGGCTGCGAGCTGCGCCACGTCGCTGTCGGTGCGCAGGACGAAGCCCTCGCGCGTGATCGCGGGAAAACGATCCTGGAACCGGCGGATGTAGGCCGTCTCGGTGTCCCAGCCGATCAAGGCGTGGCCCGCGAGATCGTCGAGCGTGCGCGGCGTGCCGTGCCGGTCGAGGTAGCGGCGATGGGCATGCAGGCCCACGTCGATGCTCGCCACCCGCTTGGCCACCAGCGCGTCCTGCGACGGCGTCGTCATGCGCACGGCGATGTCGGCGTCGCGGCGCAGGAGGTTCTCGACCTTGTTGGACGGCACCAGCTCGATGACCAGCTCGGGATGCGCATCGCGCAGGTCGGCGAGGATGGGCGGCAGCACCTCGATGCTGACGATCTCGCTGGCCGTCAGCCGCACGGTGCCGCGCACCCCGTCGCCCTGGCTGGAGGCGACGCGGCGCAGCGCCGCGGCGGTCGCCGCCAGGCTGCTCGCGTAAGGCTTGAGCGCCAGCGCCGCGTCCGTCGGCGCGAAGCCGTCGAACGAGCGCGTGAACAGCTTGAGCTGCAGGGCGGCCTCGAGGCTGTCGACATGGCGGCCCACGGTGGGCTGCGTCATGCCCATGGCGCGGCCCGCGGCCGACAGCGAGCCCGTCTCCAGCACGGCCATGAAGCTGCGGTACCACTCCCAGTTCGGTTCGGTGTCGGCCATGGTATGCAATATCGTATAGCGGCAATGCGATTCTAGGCAATTTTCAAATGCCCTGGCTTCTTGCAGACTGCGTCCATCGCAGCGGCAACACGCAGCGCCAACCGGAAAGCCCGCCATGTTCGACCCCGCCACCTCCGTTCCCGTCGATTGCAGCCTGCTGCCGGTCGCGCGCCTCGCCGGCGCCGCGCTCGTCGGCCTGGCCGTCGTCGCGCTCGAGGCGTGGCTGCGGCTGCCCGTGCGGCCGTTGTTCGACGGCCAGGCGCAGGAACTCCAGGCCCGTGTCGCCGCCTTCCTCCGCCACCTCTCGTTCTGAGCTTCAAGGAGAATCGCCATGTCCAAGATCGCCCTGTTCGGTGCCGCCGGCGCCATCGGCCAATCCATCGCCCAGGCGCTCGCCGCCCAGGGCCGGCCCTACCGCGTCGTCGGCCGCTCCGAGGCCAGCCTGCGCAAGACCTTCGGCGCCGACCCGCTTGCCGAGGTCGTGACCTGGAACCCGGATGCACCCGAGTCGGTACGCGCCGCCGCGGACGGCATCGACACGCTCGTCTACCTCGTCGGCGTCAACTACTGGCAGTTCGAGCTGCACCCCGAACTGATGCGCAAGACCCTCGACGGCGCGATCGCCGCGGGCGTGCGCAATTTCATCCTGATCGGCACCGTGTACCCGTACGGCCGCGCCGGCGGCGCGCCGATCCGCGAGGATCAGCCGCGCACGCCGCACACGTTCAAGGGCCGCATGCGCAAGGCACAGGAAGACCTGCTGCTGCAGGCCCATGCCGAGGGCCGCATCAACGCCACGGTGCTGCGCCTGCCCGATTTCTACGGCCCCGGCGTCGACAAGAGCCTGCTGGACGGCGCCGCCAAGGCCGCGGTGCGAGGCGGCACGGCCGACATGGTGGGCCCGCTCGACGTGCCCCACGAGTTCGTCTTCGTGCCGGACGTCGGGCCGGTCGTCGCGCGCCTCATCGACACCCCGGCGGCGCAGGGCCGCATCCTGCATCTCGCCGGCGCGGGCGTGACGTCGCAGCAGGCGATGCTGCGCGAGATGGAGCGCCAGACGGGGCGCCCGGTCAAGCGCCGGGTCGCCGGCAAGACGCTGCTGCGCATCCTGGGCCTGTTCAACCCGTTCATGCGCGAGATGGTGGAGATGCACTACCTGCTGACCGACCCGGTGCGCATGGACGACGGCGCGCTGCAGTCGTTGATCGGTGCCGTCCACAAGACGCCGTACGCCGAGGGCATCCGCCGCACGCTGGCGGCGGTGGGTCAGCCGGCGACGGCGCTCGCCGCGGCCTGACGGGCGTGACCGGCGTGACCGGCGTGACCGCCTCGGGCGCTCAATCGGCCCGCTTGCGCAGGTACATCTGCTGGTCGGCGTGGCGCACGAGGGTCTCCACGTCCTGGCCATCCTCGGGGTAGACGGCCACGCCGACCGCCGCGCCGAGTGCCGGCTCGAGCGACTTGCTGCCGGTCAGCAGCTCCAGCGGCTGGCGCAGCACCTGCTCGATCCTCACGCGCACCCGCTCGGCGTCCTCGCGGCGTTCGATCGCGTCCAGCAGCACGAGGAATTCGTCGCCGGCAAAGCGCGCCACCAGGTCGTCGCCGTCGACGGCCGCGGCCAGGCGGCGGCCGAGCTCGCGCAGCACGGCGTCGCCGATGTCGTGGCCGAATTCGTCGTTGATCTTCTTGAAGTGGTTGATGTCGACGAACAGCACGCCGAACGGCCGCGAGTCGCCGCGGCGGCGCTGGGCCACGATGCGCTCCTCGACGCGGCGAATGAGCGCCTCGCGGTTGGCCAGGCCGGTCAGCGGGTCGGTGAGCAGGCGCCGCTGCATGTCGGCGAGGCTGCGCGCAAGGTCGCCGAGCTCGTCCTTGCGTTGCGATTCGGCGAACGGCGCCGCGCTGCCTTCGCCGACGCGGCGCGCCGCGGCCGCCAGCCGGCGCAGCTCGCGCGTGACGGTGGCCAGCACCAGCGTCCCGGTCAGCATCACGAACACGGCGGCGATCACGGCCAGCAGCACTGTGCGGCGGAAGTTGTCCAGGATGCCGTGCAGGAAATCCTTGCGCGGCACCGCCACCATGATCAGCCAGTCCAGCCCGGCGTCGTCGGTCAGGCGCGCGTAGCCGACCTGGACGGCGGAGCCGTCGGGCGCGGTGAAGACGGTGGTGTGCGGGCGCGCGTCGCCGGCGGTGTCGGCCAGGCTGCGCACGGCGGCGTAGGTGGCCGTCACCAGCGGGTCGCTGCTGTCGGCGGCATTCAGGCGCACGTTGGTGCCGTCGGCCTGCTTGCGGATGTAGGCGCCGCGCGAGACGCCGATCAGGTTGCCGTCCTTCTCCATCACCATGGCCACGCCGTTGGCGCTGAGCGCCAGGCGCTGCAGGAAGGACGTGACCTGCTGCAGCGACAGGTCGGTGGCGACGACGCCCTTGAAGGCGCCGGCGCGATCGTTGACGCGCCGCGCGCGCGTGGCCACCAGCTGTTGCAGCTTGAAGTCGATGTAGATCGAGGTCCAGGTCTGCAGCGAGACGGCGGAGCCGGCCTTGTACCACGGGCGCTCGCGCGGCTCGAAGATGCGCCTTTCCACGTCGGGGCGGCCCGGATCCCCCGCGATGCCGCTGTAGTGGTAGAGGCTGCGCGGGCCGGTGCCTTCGGTGCGCAGCCGCAGCTCGGCGTCGTTCTCGGACGCGCGCCACAGCCCGATGAAGCGGCCGTCGCGGTCGCCGTAGTACGCGTAGTTGTTCGGATCGCGATGCACGGACGTCGCGAGCCAGAAGCGCTCGCGCAGCGCCGGCAGTTCGGCGGCGATGGACTCGGGTGCCGGAATGCCCTTGGGGAACGCGACCTCCAGCACCGCCGCCGAGCCCGACACATGGCCCTCGACCGCCTGTTCGATCCGGTGCACGGTCTCGGTGAGGAGTTGCCCCGACAGGTCGTCGACCGTGTCGCGGCCGGCGGCGTACGACAGCACGCCGATGACGATGGCCGTGCCCAGGACGAGCACGAGATAGGGCAGCGTGAGCAGGGCCCGCAGGGGCAGGCGCGAGAGAAGCGTCATCTAGTTCTTGGATCCATCGCCGGGTCGCGGCGACGGTGCGGCGTCCCCCTCCAGGGCCCGCCCGTCGCATTCGTGGCCCCGATTGTGCGCTGGACCGGGCGTCCGCCTCGCGCGCCCGCCCGGGCCCGCGGGTGCAACCAGGGCGAAATCAGGCGGAAGTCACGCTCGGGGCACCGTCAGGCCGACGGACTGCTCGACAGACGAGCGGGTGCCGCGCGTCCGCGGCCGCTGCGGTGACGGCCGCCGCGGCGAGTTCAGCCTCTGCCCACGTCGGGAACGGGAGCAGGAGACCCCCGCGGTTGTGGATCTCGACCGCGTCGATGTGGGCCTGACGGCCTTCCCGCCCGAGATGCAGGTAGAGCGCGTCGATGACGAAGGCCAGCGGCGTGCCCGCGTCGTTGAGGATCTCGACGCCCTGGACGAAGCCCTTGGGAACGAGGTGAGGCATGTCCAGGAGCGAGCTGCCGCGCGGGAACACCGGCGACTGCGCGGCGGAATTCATCGCCGGCAGGGAGCCGCCGACGATCGTGCGGCCATGCCAGAGATCGATCGCCACCTGCAACAGCACGCGCCCGTCGGAGCGCAGCCCGTCGCGGCTCGTCCACGGCACGAGGCTGGAGACGAAGGCGAGTGCATTGCCCAGCGTGAAGGCGACGATGAAAGCGCCGAGCGTCCTGCCTTCCGGCCCGCCCATCTGGCTGCGCGCCCCCAGCGTGGCGGCGAACAGCACCGCCTGTGCGAGCAGGCCGGCCGAGAAGAGGATGATCGTGGCGCGTGCGCCCAGCGGAAGGCCCGTGATGCAGTGGCCGCCAAGTCCGCGCAAGCGGATGCCGTACACCGTCAAGCCCAGCGCGCGCGCAGCCAGCGCGTGCCAGAGCTCGTGCACGAGCACGACGAGGATGTAGCCGATCATCAGCGGCAGCATCAGGTCGGGCCGGTACTCGCCCGCGGCCGACAGGACGACGCCGCCGACGAAACAGGACCAGTGCAGGTCGAGCGATGCACCGCCGACACGCGCGACGCGCACGAATCCCGGCAGGCGCGGGAAGGCCGTCGAAACAATGGCCGTGGCAGGAGACGACATGCGGCGCATTGTCGTGGACTGCGGCGAGCGCGGCTCGAGCAGAAGCCCGTATTTTACGCCCCTGGCCGTCCGCGGCGACAATGGAGGCTCATGGTTTCCGAACAAAATCAACAAGTTAGCCCTTGGCGCCTGTCCGTCGCCCCGATGATGGACTGGACGGACCGCCACTGCCGCTTCCTGCATCGCCTGATCACCCGCAAGACGCTGCTTTATACCGAGATGGTGACCACCGGCGCGCTGCTGCACGGCAACCAGCCGCGGCATCTCGATTTCAGCGACGAGGAGCACCCGCTGGCGCTTCAGCTGGGCGGCAGCGAGCCCGATGCGCTGGCGGCCTGCGCGAAGCTGGCGCAGCAGTGGGGCTACGACGAGGTCAACCTCAATTGCGGCTGTCCCAGCGAGCGCGTGCAGCGCGGCGCGTTCGGCGCCTGCCTGATGCGCGAGGCCGAGCTGGTGCGCGACAGCGTGGCGGCGATGCGCGACGCGTGCACGCTGCCGGTGACGGTCAAGCACCGCATCGGCGTCGACAAGGTGGAGAGCTACGACTTCGTGCGCGACTTCGTCGGCACGGTGGCCGCGGGCGGCTGCACCGTGTTCATCGTGCACGCCCGCAATGCCTGGCTGCAGGGCCTCAGCCCGAAGGACAACCGCACCATCCCGCCGCTGCGCTATGAGTTCGTCTACCAGCTGAAGAAGGACTTCCCCGAGTTCACCATCGTGCTCAACGGCGGCGTGAAGGGCGACGACGCCATCGCGGCGCACCTGGAACATGTCGACGGCGTGATGATCGGCCGCGAGGCCTACCACGACCCGTGGAGCATGGCCGATTGGGACAGCCGCTTCCTGGGCGGCCCGACGCGCGAGCGCTCCCGCGAGGAGGTCGAGGCGGCGATGGTCGCGTACCTCGAGCGGCTGCAGTCCAGCGAGCACCACTGGTCGCAGGCCTCGCGCCACATGCTGGGGCTGTGGAACGGCATCGCCGGCGCGCGGCGCTGGCGCCAGGTGTGGTCGGACCACAGGATGAAGACGCTCGCGCCGTCGGAGGTGTCGCGCCTCGCGCACGCGGGCGCGCCGAGGCCGGCGGTCGCGGCCTGACGGGCCGGCCGGCATGAGCAAGGGCAGCCTCGGCTGCCCTTTGCGTTGCTGCGGCGGTGCTCAGGCGCTGGCCAGCGCGTCGTCGATCTTGTCCTTGACGCGGTGCAGGCCGCGCAGCAGGGAGGTCTGGTCCAGCATCGCCTGCGGGGCCAGCTTCATGGCCACGTCGTCGAGGTGCTCCGGGTCGGTGACGATGGTGTGGGCGAGGGCCGACAGCACGCAGATGTAGCGGTGCGACACCCGCGGCAGCCGGCCGGTCGTGTGGATGCTGATGTGGTGGCGCACGCTGGCGACCGCCGCCGGGGTCAGCCCCCAGGCCTCGCAGAGGTTGGCGCCGACGTCGTCGTGGCCGCAGCCGAACGCCTCGCGCTCCATCTCGGCGAGCTGGACGTCGTCGCGGGCCGAGGCCAGCATCGGGGCATATTTCTCGGGCGCGTGCCTGTACAGCACCGCCTTGCCGCATTCCTCGAACAGGCCGGCGGTGTGCGCGCTCCAGGCCTCCATCGACAGCGCCTGGGCGAGCCGGCCCATCAGCAGGCCGCGGATGCTCGCGCGCTCCCACACGGCCAGCAGTTGCGGCACCTGCGGGAAGGCGGCCTGCAGGCCGGTCTCGTAGGCGATGGCCGAGATCTCGCGCACGCCGAGGTAGGTGACGGCCTGCTGCACGCTCTGCACGCGGCCCTTCAGCCCGTACAGCGGCGAATTGACGGCCTTCATCACGGCGGCCGCGAACGACATGTCGCCCTCGATCAGCGAACCGATGGCGTTCAGGTTGATGTCGTCCTCGCGCAGCAGCGCGGCCAGCTTGACCAGCGATTGCGGCTGGGCAGGCAGGTCGAACTCGAGGTTCACGGGACGGTTGTCTTGCGTCATGGGCACTCCGCGGCGGTCACACTGAGGACGGTCAGCCTGGATGCTAGTCCTTCCAGGGCGCCAGGCGCAAAGTGAAATGGACGCGAAAAGTCCGTCGTTTGTCGCGATGACAATGCAGGGCACGGCGCCTGCAGAGAAGGGCGCCCGCCCACGCCCTTCGACCGACCCCACCGAACGCATGATCCACTGGCCCGCCGCCGCTTTTCCCAACCTGGCCATCTGGGCCATCGCCGCCGGCGCGACCGCCTGCGTCATCGTGCGGCCGGGCCGCTGGCCCGAGGCCGTCTGGGCCGTGGCCGGTGCGGTGGCGCTGCTGCTGACGGGCCTGCTGCCGCTGTCCACGGCGCTGCAGGCGGTGCTCGAGGGCACGGACGTCTACCTGTTCCTGATCGGCATGATGCTGCTGTCCGAGCTGGCGCGCCGCGAGGGCCTGTTCGACACGCTGGCCGGCTGGGCGGTGCGCCACGCCGGCGGGTCGGCCCGGCGGCTGTTCGCGCTCGTCTACGGCATCGGCGTGGTGGTGACGGTGTTCATGTCCAACGACGCGACCGCCGTCGTGCTCACGCCCGCCGTCTACGCCGTCGCCAAGCGGGCCGGCGCGCGGCCGCTGCCCTACCTGTTCGCGTGCGCGCTGATCGCCAACGCCGCGAGCTTCGTGCTGCCGATCTCCAACCCGGCCAACCTCGTCGTGTTCGGCGAGCACATGCCGCCGCTGATGGCCTGGCTGCGCGCCTTCGCGCTGCCGTCGCTGGCCGCCGTCGTCGTGACCTGGGCGGTACTCGCGCTGTTGTTCCGCGGCGAGCTGGCCGAGCCTGTCGATCACGACCCGCACGTGCCGCGCCTGTCGGGCACCGGCCGGCTGGCGGCCATCGGCATCGGGGGCGTCGTGCTGGCGATGCTCGCGGCATCCGCGCTCGGCTTTCCGCTGGGCGCCCCCACGATGATCGCTTCGGGCCTGGCCATCGCCGCGGTGCAGGCGAGCAAGCGCGAGGCGCCGTGGGGGCTGTTGCAGCACGTGTCCTGGAGCGTGCTTGCGCTGGTGGCGGGGCTGTTCGTGCTGGTGGCCGGCGTCGGCCGCACGGGGCTGCTTTCCGCGTTGACGGAGGTCCTGCGCGCGGCCGCGCACGCGGCGCCGCGCGAGACGGCCTGGGCCGCGGGCGCGATCGTCGCGTTCGCGTCCAACCTGATGAACAACCTGCCGGCCGGACTGATCGCCGGCACGGCCGTCAATTCCGGGATGATGCCGGACGGCGTGCGCGCGGCGGTGGCCATCGGCATCGACCTCGGGCCCAACCTGTCGGTGACGGGCTCGCTGGCGACCATCCTGTGGCTGGTGGCGCTGCGCCGCGAGGGCGAGCACGTGTCGGCGTGGCAGTTCCTGAAGGTGGGGGCGGTGGCGATGCCGGTGGCGTTGGCGGCGGCGTTGGCGTGCCTGTGAGGGGTGCGCGCAGTCGACGGCTCCGGCGCTACTTCGACAGGGCTTCGAAGCGCCCGTCGCGCACCCGGGTGAGGTGCATCGCCCGCTGCGTGTCGCCGTGGGCGTCCATGAGGAATTCGCCGTCGAGCCCCGGGCGCGGCCCGGGCTCCGACAGCGTCGCGCGCAGCGCTTTCACGCCGCCGCGGTTCACCGCGTCCACGCCCAGCATGACGGCCTCGTAGGCCTGCACCGCGGGCGTGGTGGGGGCCTCGCCGAAGCGCTCGCGGTAACGGTCGGCGAAGGCGCGCATCGGGGCCAGCGGGCTCTCGAGATCGACGGCCTGCAATGCGATGGCGCCCTCGGCCGCCCGGCCCCCGACCTGCAGGTACTGCGTGTTCGCGCCCCACGGCGACAGCGCGATCACGACCTGCGGCATCGTGCGACGCAGGTGCTGGCTCGCGATGGCGGCGTCCGTCGGGTTGTCGACCAGGACGACGGCGTCCGGCGCCTGCGCGTCGACGCGCGAGAGAGCGGAGGCGAAGTCGAGCGACTTGCCCGACCAATACCCGAGCTCGGGCGCCGACGAGCCGCCCAGGCGCAGGAATTCCATCGCGACCGCGTGACCGAAGCTCGACGAGTAGGCGCCGTTGGCGATGTCCATCAGCACCACCACCGAACGCAGCCCACGGTCGCGCAGGACGCGCGCGAGCTGTCGCGCGCCGGTCGGGGCATCGGCGGCGGTGCGGAAGAAGTAGTCGTCCTTGCCGGACAGGGCGTCGGTGGTCGCCGTCGGCGAGATCAGGACGAGACCGGCGCGATTGGCTTCCGGCACCGCGGCCACGGCCATCGTGCTGGTCATGGGGCCGACGACGAACGCCGTGTTCCTCGCCGCCAGGGACATGACGGACGACTGCGCGACCTTCGGGTCGTTGCGATCGTTCTCGACCAGCAGCTCGTAGCGGACGCCGCCCCGGGCGGTGAGCGTGCTCACCGCGAGTTCCGCGCCGTTGCGGCCCCCGACCCCGAGTTCCGATCCGAGGTCACCGATGAAGCCGATGCGCGTCGCATCGGACGCGGTACAGGCCGCAAGGCCGGCCAGCGCACAGGCCGCGGCGAGGATCCAGGACGAGATCGATGGCAGGGCGGGCATGGGTCCAGTGTGCAACAGCATCATCGGCGATGGCGGCCCCGACCCCGCCGGCCGTGTCGCCGGCCTTCACGCCTGCGGGTGTCGTGCCACATGCGCCGCGATGCGCCCGTTCGCCCCGTCCCATCCAGCCTCGCTGGACACGCGCAGGATGCGCCCCTTGCGGTTGCGCACCTCGACCCAGGCCTCGTCGTCCTGCGACAGGACGGCCAGGTAGTCCTCGAAGGTCATCCAGGCCTCGGTGGCCCATTGCGCCACGTCCAGCCCCGAGGGCCGGCCGTGCATGCGGAAGTGGAACCACGGCTGTGGCGCGCGGTCGAGCGACAGCAGGTTCGTCCAGTTGCGGAAGGCGGCCAGCGGAGGGAGCCGGTCCTCGGCGGTGAGCTCGCAGGCGTACATCGGGATGGCCTGGAGCACGCCGTCGTCCTCGAGGATGCCGCGCAGGAGCCGGCGCTCCGGGCCGCGGACGAAGCCGAGCATGTCGAACGGCGCGATGGCGGCGGGCAGCGCGAAGGCGGAGGCCGTCTCGCGTTGCACGTCGACGGTGTCGAGCACGGCGAGGATGCGGTCGACCAGCGCGCCGTCGGCGTCGCCGTCCACGCCCAGCAGGAACTGCGGCGGGGCGTCCTCGTTGGCGAAGCTGCGCAGCGTGGCGCCCGGCGTCTTCAGTTCGAGACGCATCCAGCCCGGAAGGTCGTGCTCTTCGAAGCCGGCGATTTCGAGCGTGGGATTCATCATGCGGGCAGGCAGGCGTGAGCGATCCGGAACGAGGCCGGATCATTGCACGCGGGCCGGGCCGCGGCCAGCGGGACGGCGCGGCGAACGGCGGGGTTTCTGGGCCTCAAGGCGTGCGGGAGACCAGGGGCGGCCTGGCCGGGGCGGGGGCCGCGGCGTCGCCGGCCGGCGGGGTGGCGCTGCGCGTCAACGCGACGAGGCCCGCGGGGTTGACGACCGCGTCTTCGGGCGGCGCACCGGACGGCAGTGCCACCGCCGGCCGCGCCGGCGCGGACGGCCCGTCGGCCGATCCGGCATGGAGCGCCGTCGGCATGCCGTGCACCAGCACCTGGCCCTGGCCCGGCACGACGGCGCGGGCCGGCGTGGCGGTTGTCGCCGCGGCGGGCAGGCCATCGACGCGGACCTCGGGCGCCCGCGGCGAGGCGGCCGGCGGATTCGCCCGATCCGCTGCGAACAGCGTGTTGGGGGCGACGGGGACCGCCGCGAGCGCCTCCGGGGCAAGGGCGGGCTGCCGCTGCGCGAGCAACGAGAGCGCCGCCCAGCCCGCGACCGCCGCCAGCGCACCGAGAAGGGCACTCGGGGCGGCGCGCATCAGCTGGCCGACGTCCAATAGCCGTGCACGTCGATGTTCACGCCGGCGAAGTCGTTGGCGTTCGAATCGTCGATGAAGAAGTACACCGTCGTACCCGGATCGGCCACCATCGAGACGTTGTAGTTCTGCAGGAAGCGCAGGAAGGTGGCGCTGGCCGTGGGCGCGAACGGGATGCGCGTGGCGTTGACGCTGCCGTTGGTCGTCAGGTCGATCTCGAGGTCGGAGATGGAGCCGTCGCCGTTGTTGAAGCCGGTCACGCCGGTGAGGACGAAGCGCTTGCCGGCCGGCACGACGATCGTGGCGCTGCCATGCACGCTCGGGAACACGCGTTGGCCGAACGCCTGCCGGGTGCGGTCGTCGACCGCCGAGACGGGCACCGGATTGGCGCTCGTGTTGACCACCGTCACGATGGCCGACGCCACGGCGTGCACTTCGCGCGACAGGCCCAGGGCCAGCACGACGCAGGCGCTGGCGGTGCCGATCAGGTAGGGACGCAGCGATTGAACCCTCTTCATCATGACTGTTCTCCGGTGATGGGCAGGCGCCGGCGCGGCGCGCGGGGACACGGCCGCCCGCGTCGCATCGCGCGCGCGGGCCGCAGCGCAGGATGCGCCGCGCCGCAGGCCGCTCCCATCCCCAGGAACGAGCTAGGGACTCAGTCGACGGCGATCGTCGTCACGCTCAGCGCCGGCAGCGACACGCTGAACGACGTGCCCGACACCGCCTGCGTGCCCGCGGACACAGGCTTGACGGGGCTCTGGCCCGACGCCGACGACGCGCTGATGCGCCAGAGCTGCGCGGTGCCTGCCACCGGCAGTCCCGAGAACGCGACCTGCTGCGTGCGCGTCGACCGGTTGATGGCGACGAACACGGCCCGTCCGGCGTGCGCGCTGTCGGTGCTGGCGTAGGCCGCGACGGCCTGCACGTTGCTCGACGTCGCCTGCACGGCGGTGTCGCCGAAGACGGCTCCGCCGCCGTCGAAACCGCGGAAGGCGCGGAACGCGGCCAAGCAGAAGGGCTCGTCGCTGCCGAGCGGCCAGTACGTCGCGGCCCGCACGCCCTGCGCGCCGAAGATGCCGAGGTTGTCGGCCTGCGCGAGCGTGCCCGCGATGTGCCTGCAACCGCCGTTGTTGTACTCGGTGATGCCCAGCGCCAGGCGCGGATCGGACGCGGCGATCTTGGCCTGCAGGCGCGGCAGCAGCCGGATCGGCCCGCCCAGCACGTCATGGATCCACGACGACTCAGAGTAGCTGGCGTCCCACAGGCTGCGCGGGCTCTGCGCGATGGCCTGCACCTGGTCGTCGGTCAGCGAGGCGCCGTTCAGGCTGGTGATGCGGTTGCCCGACGGGTCCCGCGCCTCCGAATACCAGTGGAAGTCGTAGATGTCGACGAGCGGCTTGCCGTAGCTCGCGCTGGCCGTCTTCAGCGCGGCCAGGTACTTGTCGGCGAACCAGTTGGCGCCCGACGGCGTCGCCCCGAGCTCGCCTTGCCACGAGTACAGACCGCCGAAGCCGTAGTGCGCGGGGCCGACGATGGTCATGCCGGGGAACTGGTCCTTCAGCGCCTTGGTGAGCGCGATCGTCCTGGCGATGTAGGCGTCGGACGAGATCGGGGCGCTGCCCTGGATCTCGAGGTGCGTGGAGTTCCACAGCTCGGGCTCGTTGTCGAGCTGCACGAGGGTGGGCGTCGCGGCGTTCGCGCCGAAGATGCCCTGGCCCGCGAACTTCTGGTCGAGCGCCCACGCGAACTCGTCCATGTAGACGGCGTTGTCCGACGTCGGCGGCGACGTGGTGAAGGCCGCGGCCGACTGCGTGCTCTTCTTGAAGACGACCGGCTTGAAGCGCGTGGTGTCGGGCGGGTTGGACGTGCTGACCGGCCCGGCCTCGTCCGCCGACACCCAGCCCTGCATCTGCAAGGTCACCAGGCTGGCGGCGCCCGCGCTGTGGTCGGCCGCGATCAACGCGCGCACGGCCTCGGCAGGCACGCTGCTGCTGCTCAGGTAGTTGTCGCTCTCGTAGAGGTAGTCGGTGGCGAAGTTCAGGCCGTAGATCCAGGGGGAGATGGCGTGGGTCGAGCCGGGGGTCAGCGTGATGGTGACGTCGGGCGACGGCGAAGGCGATGGTGCGGGCGTCGGCGCTGGGGGAGGTGACGGCGTGGGCGACGGAGCGGGCGACGGAGTGGGGCCGGGCGTCGGCGCGGGAGCGGGCGTGGGCGCAGGTGCAGGTGCAGGTGCAGGTGCAGGTGCAGGTGCAGGTGCAGGTGCGGGCGTTGGCGAGGGGGCCGGCGTTGGCGTTGGCGTTGGCGTTGGCGTTGGCGTTGGCGAGGGGGCCGGCGTTGGCGCTGGCGCCGGCGTCGGGGTCGCGGGCGGCGCTGGCGAGCCGCCGTCGTTCGTGCCGCCGCCGCAAGCGGTCAGGATGGCGGCGAAGGCCGCGCTGATGAACGGCGTGACGGGCGAACGGGTGGGAGCGGGCATGGTCGGGTGGCGGCGGCGGGGCAACGTACCAGCATAGGCCGGGGCTCGTCGAACACGCTGTGCCCGCAGGTAACGTGTTCGACGAACGGTCTCGCGGGCCTGTGCGCGCCTCGCCGTCGCGGTCAGCGCGCCGCGTCGCGGCGGGGACGTGCCAGCACGCCGGCGGCGAGCAGCCCCGTTGCGAACAGCAGCACCGGCGCCGGCTCGGGCACCGCGGTCACCCGGGTGGCCACGAAGTTGAATCCCCCGCCGTTGTAGAACTGGACCTCGCCGGTCGCCTGTCCCGCGTCGCTGAGGCTGTCCACGAAGGCGTAGCCGTCGGTCTGCGGCAGGAACGGCATGAACCCGTCGGCAAGGTTGCCGATGACCCCGGTCAGCTGGTGACTCGCATCGACGCCACGGCCGGCGAGCTCGCCGGCGTCGTTGATCGTGAGGAGTCGCAGCTGCGAGAAGCCGTCCGCGGCATCGAACCAGGTGGTCGTGCCCGCCTGCAGGTCGACCACCACGCTGGCGTCGTCGTTGCCGGCGACGCCGACCGCGACGCCGTTGTCGTTCACGTCGGTCATGGCGACAGCGCCGCCTTGGCGTCCTGCGACGAACGTCATTTGCGATGTCGTGCGGTCAAGGACGTAGCCGTGGATGGACGTGCCCTGCAGCCAGGTGCCGGCCAGGTAGCGGCCGTTGGCCGAGATCCCGCGCACGAAGGTCTGCGTGGCGCCCGGCACCGCGATCTGGGTGAGCGTGCCATGGTCGTCGACGAAAGCGGTGTGGCCGTCGCCGCCGACGAGGACGCCGCCGTCGCTGATGCCGGACAGGTGGTTGCCCAGGGCGCTCGGGTCCGGGAAGGCGTACGAGCTGCGATGTCCGTGGTCGTCGATGAAGGCGCCGGAATTGGTGGTGCCCACCACGACGCCACGGTTGTTGATGCTCCAGAGTTCCGTGAAGTAGCTGCCCGGTACGTCGGGGTAGGGCGTCAGGCTCCACGATGCGGCGTGGACGGACGTCGCGGCGCACAGCGTGGCGACGCTGACGGTGACGCTGACGGTGACGGCAAGAAGGCTTTTCATTCGTTCTCCCCAGGGTTGTCGTGGACTGCCGCAACTGGCGCGGCCGGCCGGCGCATTCTAGGAGCGAACGATGTCGCCCCGGGACCTCAGAACAGCGCGCCGTAGCGCTCCAGCTCCCAGGCGCTCACGTGTCGCGCGTACTCGGTCCACTCCGCGCGCTTGAGGCGATCGAATTCCGCGGCCAGCGATGGGCCGAGTGCGGCGCGCACGACCTCGTCGCCGCGCAGCGCGTCGATGGCCTGCTCCAGGCTCTGCGGCAGCAGCGCGATGCCGCGGGCGCGGATCTGCGCGAGGTCGAGCGCGAACAGGTCGTCGGTGCAGGCGGGGCCGGGGTCAAGCGCGCGGTCGATGCCGTCGAGGCCCGCCGCGATCAGGCCGGCGAGGGCGAGGTAGGGGTTGGCGCTGGCGTCGGGCAGGCGCCATTCGAAGCGGCCGTTCAGGCTGCGCACCACGGCCGTGCGGTTGTTCGGCCCGTGCGCCACGTAGGCCGGCGCCCAGCTGGTGCCGGACAGCGATTCGCCGACGACCAGCCGCTTGTAGGAGTTGACCGTCGGCGCCGCCAGCGCCGTCAGACCCGCGCTGTGCGCCAGCACGCCGGCGATGAAATGGCCGCCCAGCGTCGACAGCCCGGCGCGACCGTCTTCATGGGCGAACACGCAGCGGTCGCCGTCCCACAGGGAGACGTGGAAGTGCAGCCCGCTGCCCGGCTGGTTGGCGAAGGGCTTGGGCATCATCGAGAACACCGCGCCCTGGCGCTCGGCGAGCGTGTGCGCGGCGAGCTTGAACAGCGTGACGTTGTCGGCGCTGGCCAGCGCCTCGGCGTTCTCGAAGTTGATCTCGTACTGGCCGTGCGCATCCTCGTGGTCGGTCTGCTGCACCTTCATGCCGGCGGCCTCGAGCGCGCCGCGCAGGGCGTGGAGGAACGCGGCCTGGCGCGGCAGGCTCTTGAGGTCGTAGGACGGCTTGTCCAGGCGGTCGGCGTCATCGAACGGCAGCCAGCGGCCGTCGACCTTCCTGAGCAGGAAGAACTCCGGCTCGATGCCCACCTGCAGCGTCCAGCCACGCTGCGCCAGGCGCGCGGTGGCGCGGCGCAGCACCTGGCGCGGGCAGTCGTCGAACGGCGCGCCGGCGACGAAGCCGTCGCAGGCCACGCGTGCGACGCCGGGCATCCAGGGCAGCACGCTCAGCGTGCGCAGGTCGGCCCGCGCGTAGTACTCGCTGCGCGGGCCGGTGCGCGGCAGGGCGGTGCCCCAGATGGACGGCCCGGCGAAGCCCGCGCCGTCGCGCACGAGCGTGGGCAGCTGGTGCAGCGGCACCCACTTGCCCTTGGGCGTGCCGTGCAGGTCGACGAACTGCGCCAGCAGCGTGTGCACGCCCTGCTGCTTGAGCGTGGCCTGTAGGGCGGAGAGATCGTCGTCCGAGGGCATGGTCGTCATGGAGATACTCGTATGCGGGCAGAGGCAGGCCGGGCGCAGGCCCAGCCAAGAAGAGGGAGGCGAGGGTCGCGCCCGAGCCGGACCTGGGGGCTCGTGCAAGCACTCGCCCGTCCGTGAGGCGACAGTCCGTCGACTGGACGGCCCGACGTCCGCACGGACTCCTTCGGGGGGCAGCGACCAGCGGGAGCGTGGGGGCCGTCAGCCCGTCAGCTCTTGCCGTCGATCCTGATCCAGGTCGTCTTCAGCTCGGTGTACTTGTCGAACGCGTGCAGCGACTTGTCGCGCCCGTTGCCGCTCTGCTTGTAGCCGCCGAACGGCACGGTGATGTCGTCCTCGTCGTACGAATTGACGTGCACGGTGCCGGCGCGCAGCGCGCGGGCGACGCGGTGGGCGCGGTTGATGTTGTCGCTCCAGCAGCTCGCCTGCAGCCCGTAGCTGGAGTTGTTCGCCAGCGCGATCGCCTCGTCCTCCGTCTTGAAGCGGATCACGGCCATCACCGGCCCGAAGATCTCTTCCTGCGCGATCTTCATGTCGTTGGTGACGTTGTCGAACACGGTCGGCTCGACGTAGTAGCCGCCCGTTTCCGCGCGCGCCTGCTTGCCGCCGCTGACGATGCGGGCGCCCTGTGCGCTGCCCGCCTCGATGTAGCCCAGCACGGTGCGCATCTGCGTGTCGTCGACCAGCGCGCCCATCTCCGTCTTCGCGTCGAGCGGATCGGCCGGGGCGTACTTGGGCGCCTCGGTGCGCAGCGTGGCGACGAATTCGTCGGCGATGCGCTCGTGCACCAGCACGCGCGACGGCGCGTTGCAGGACTCGCCCTGGTTGAAGAACATGCCGCCGGCCACCGTCCGCGCCGCGCGGGCGACGTCGGCGAAGTCGTCGAACACCACGAACGCCGATTTGCCGCCCAGCTCGTTGTAGACGCGCTTCAGGTTGGACTTGCCGGCGTACTCGTACATGCGGCGGCCCACGCGCGTGGAGCCGGTGAAGCCGATGGCGTCGACCTCCATGTGCAGCGCCAGCGCCTCGCCGGCCTCGTGGCCGTAGCCGGGCACCACGTTGAACACGCCCGGCGGCAGGCCGGCGTCGAGCGCGAGCTCGGCCATGCGCAGCGCGGTCAGCGGGCTCTTCTCGCTCGGCTTGAGCACGACGGAGTTGCCGGCCGCCAGCGCGGGACCAAGCTTCCACGCGGCCATGATCATCGGGTAGTTCCAGGGCACGATCACGCCGACGACGCCCATGGGCTCGCGCGTGACGAGCGCCAGCGCGCTCGCGGCCGTGGGGGCGATCTCGTCGTAGATCTTGTCGACGGCCTCGGCATACCACGCGATGCAGCGCGCGGCGGCGGGCACGTCCACGGCGAGCGCGTACTGGATGGGCTTGCCCATGTCCAGCGTCTCGAGCAGCGCCAGCTCTTCCCTGGCACCGAGTATCAGTTCCGCGAATCGCTGCAGCACCTTCTTGCGCTGGGCCGGCGCCTTGCCGGCCCAGCGGCCGTCCTCGAACGCGGCGCGTGCCGAGCGCACTGCCGTGTCGACGTCCGCCGCCGCGCCGCGCGCGATCGGGCCCAGCAGGCGGGCGTCGATGGGGGAATGCTTGGCGAAGGTCTCGCCGGTCTGCGTCGCAACGCGCTTGCCGTCGACCAGCATGCGGCCGTCGATCTTGAGCGCGGTGGCGCGCTCGGCCCAGTTCGGGGTGGTGCTCATCAATGTCTCCAGTCGAAATCGACGAGGCCGGCTCGTGGCCGGCCCCGTCTCGGGTCGGGTGGGTACGCGACCCCGGGTTTCAGCCAGTCTAGAAGCTCACGACCATCGTCGTTCCCAGCAGGGAGTTGTTCTTCCTGAACGTGCCGGTCTTGACGTCCAGGAACACGGCCTGGTTGGCGACGTCGAGGCGGTACTCGGCCTTGAGGGTGGTGTTGGGCGTCAGCAGGTAGTTGAAGCCGAGCGCGATGGCGCCGCGGTTGGCGCCCTTGCAGTCGGCGCCCAGCGTGCAGTTGGGCGAGACGCCGAAGCCGTTGCGCGTGTCGCCGAGCGCGCCCTGGCCGTCGTAGTAGCCGGTGTAGCCCAGCAGGCCGCCGCCGTTCTTGGCGTCGTTGATGTAGTCGGCGCGGACCACGCCCTCGAGGCGCGGCTGGAACTTGTACGCGGCCAGGCCCGAGACCCCCCACCACTGCGCGTCGCGGGCGTTGCCGTCCGCGTCGGGCGTGATGGCCGCGCCCTTCTGCTTGCCGAAGCCGACCTGGCCCTGCAGCGTGAGGTCGCCTCGGATGAAGTAGGCGTCGGCCTCGATCAGGTGCAGCATCGTGTTCTGCGACGCGCCGCCGATCACGCCGGCGTCGTAGTTGAAGTTGTGCACCTTGCCCTCGACGCCGGCCAGGCCCCAGCCCGAGAACTCGCCCTTGGAGTAGTCGACGCGGTAGGCCAGCACCGGCGCGAACTGCTTGGGCTGGTTCATCGGCGTGTTGAAGTTCGCG
>JAEKKH010000244.1 GCA_019510465.1 Burkholderiales bacterium | reverse complement strand
GTGGCCGCGGGGCCGCCGCGCATGTAGCCGGTCCAGTCGACGGCGTGGGCGGCGGAGGCGCCGAGAAGGCTCGCCAGGCAGGCGATGGCGGCGCGCGAGGTGGCCGTGGTTCGAAGTGTGGTGGTCATGTGGGTCTGTCTCCTGATCGGGCTTCTAGAGGCTATGGAAACGCAGGACAAGGCTCCGCCCTGCGCGGGAAAAAACCAACGCAACATGCGCTGCCCAGACGGGCAAGCTCACAGTCAGCAAAAGCCGGCCGCGCGCTTTCTGGAGGCACGCTGGCCGATGGCGCCCGGTCCCCGCCGGGCGCCCGAGGTCACTTGTTCTTGTTGTAGACGTCGACGCACACGGCGGCGAGCAGCACGATGCCCTTGATCACCTGTTGGTAATCGATGCCGATGCCGAGGATGGACATGCCGTTGTTCATCACGCCCATCACGAACGCGCCGATGACAGCGCCGAGAACCTTGCCGACGCCACCCGATGCGGAGGCGCCGCCGATGAAGCAGGCCGCGATCACGTCCAGCTCGAAGCCGAGGCCGGCCTTGGGCGTCGCGGTGTTGAGGCGCGCGGCGAAGACCAGGCCCGCGAGGGCGGACAGCACGCCCATGTTGACGAAGGTCAGGAACGCGAGCCGCTCCGTCTTGATGCCGGACAGCCGCGCCGCCTTGGCGTTGCCGCCGAGCGCGTAGATGCGGCGGCCGATGGTCGTGCGGCGCGTGGCGAAGTCGTAGACCAGCATCAACGCGAACATCACGATCAGCACGTTGGGCAGGCCCTTGTACGAGGCCAGCATCCAGCAGAACCAGACGATGACGACCGCGAACGCGATGTTCTTGGCCAGGAAGAAGGCGCCCGGCTCCTCCTCCATCGCATGCCTGACGTGCCCGGCGCGCTCGAGCAGCTTGAACGCGAACAGCACCGCGGCGACGATCGCGCCGATCACCAGCGAGCTGATGCGCAGCGTCTCGCCGTGGAAGAGATCGGGGATGAAGCCGGAGCTGAGCAGCTGGAAGTCCTCGGGGAACGGCCCCACCGACTGCCCCTGCAGCAACGCCAGCGCCAGGCCCTTGAACACCAGCATGCCCGCCAGCGTGACGATGAACGACGGGATCTTGAGCCAGGCCACGAACCAGCCCTGCGCGCCGCCGATCACGGCGCCGGCCACCAGGCACACGAGCGAGGCCGCGACGAAGTTCCAGTTGTAGTTGACCATCAGCACCGCCGCCAGCGCGCCGATGAAGCCGGACACCGACCCGACGGACAGGTCGATGTGCCCCGCGACGATCACCAGCAGCATGCCCAGCGCCATGATGACGATGTAGCTGTTCTGCAGGATCAGGTTCGTCAGGTTCAGCGGCTTGAGCAGCGTGCCGTCGGTCATGTACTGGAAGAACGCCATGATCGCGACGAGCGACAGCAGCATGCCGTACTCGCGGATGTTGTTCTTCAGGAAGCCGCCGTAGCTGCGCGCAGGCGCTGCCTCCGTCGTCTGGGGAACCATCTTTTCTTCCATGATGCTCATGATGCTGCCTGCGTGACGGGCACGCATGCCTTCTTTGCGGAATGACGCGGCAACGCCACGCCAGCCTGGGTACGCGCGCGCCGCGCGTTGCGGCAGTCGCTCTTCGACCGGCCGTGCGGGCTCATACCAGTCCTTGTTTCACGATCGCCCGCATGATCTTTTCCTGCGACACGTCGGCCGCCGCGAACTCGCCGACGAAGCGGCCCTCGTTCATGACGTAGATGCGGTCGCACATGCCCAGCAGCTCGGGCATCTCGGAGGAGATCATCAGGATGCACTTGCCCTCGTCGGCGAGCGCGGCCATGATCGAATAGATCTCGAACTTGGCGCCGACGTCGATGCCGCGCGTCGGCTCGTCCAGGATCAGCAGCTCGGGCTTCGAGAACAGCCACTTGCCCAGCACCACCTTCTGCTGGTTGCCGCCCGAGAGGTTGACCGTCTGCTGCATCACGTTGGCGCAGCGGATGTTGAGCTTGCGCCGGTAGTCGGCCGCCGCGGCGAATTCCCTGCCGGGGTCGATCACGCCGCCCGTGGACACCGCCTTCAGGTTGGCCAGGCTGATGTTGTGGCGGATGTCGTCCTCCAGCAGCAGCCCCAGGCCCTTGCGGTCCTCGGTGACGTAGGCGATGCCGTGCCGGATGGCCTTCTCGATCGTCGACACGTCGATGGTCTTGCCGTGCATCGCCACCTCGCCGCGGATGCGCTGGCCGTAGGCGCGGCCGAACACGCTCATCGCGAGCTCGGTGCGGCCGGCGCCCATCAGGCCCGCGATGCCGACGATCTCGCCGCGCTTGACCTTCAGGTTGACACCCTTGACGACGTCGCGATCGGCATGCACCGGATGGGCGACGTGCCAGTCGCGGATCTCGAACACCGTCTCGCCGGCGTCGGGCGCGAGGCGCGCGCGCGGCGGGTAACGATCGGCCAGCTCGCGGCCGACCATCGCGCGGATGATGTGATCCTCGCTCACCGGCCCGGCCTTGCAGTCGAGCGACTGCACCGTCGAGCCGTCGCGCAGCACGGTGATGGCGTCGGCCACGCGCGAGATCTCGTTGAGCTTGTGCGAGATCAGGATGCAGGCGATGCCGTGCGCCTTGAACTCCAGCAGCAGGTCCAGCAACGCCTGGCTGTCGTGCTCGTTCAGGCTCGCGGTGGGCTCGTCCAGGATCAGCAGGCGCACGCGCTTGGCGAGTGCCTTGGCGATCTCCACCAGCTGCTGCTTGCCCACGCCGAGGTTGGTGATCAGCGTGGCCGGCGATTCCTTCAGGCCCACCTTGGCCAGCAGCTCGCGCGTGCGGCGCGTGGCCTCGGCCCAATCGATGATGCCCAGGCGCTGCGGTTCATTGCCGAGGAAGATGTTCTCGGCGATCGACAGCAGCGGCACCAGCGCCAGCTCCTGGTGGATGATGATGATGCCGCACGCCTCGCTGTCGGCGATGTCGCCGAACTGGCGCAGGCGGCCTTCGAAATGGATCTCGCCGTCGTAGCTGCCGTGCGGATAGACGCCGCTGAGCACCTTCATCAGCGTCGACTTGCCCGCGCCGTTCTCGCCGACGATCGCATGGATCTCGCCGGCGCGCACGGTCAGGTCGACGTTGTCGAGCGCGACGACGCCCGGGAACGTCTTGCGGATGCCGCGCATCTCGAGGATGGCGGTGCCGGCCGGCGGCGGGGCGACCAGCGGCTTGTCGATGACGGAATCAGAGGAATGCATGTCGCAGGCGGAAAAGACGGCGTGTGTCGACCAGGCGAAGGGCGCAAGCGCCCGGCCGCCGCGCTCGGCCGCCAGGGAGCAAGGCCGCCCCCGTCACTTCACTCGAGTCGAAAGAACGCATGTTCAAGCAGGCGAGACGGCACGTGTCGGCCAAGCGCGGCGCAAGCGCCCGGCCGCCGCGCTCGGCCGCTCCGGAGCAAGGCCGAGTCCCCCCTCGGGGGCGGCCGCGGTACGCCGCGGCCGGGGGCCGTCATGTCACTTGATCTGGGATTCCTTGTAGTAGCCCGAGTCGATCAGGATGTGGTGCCAGTTCGACTTGTCCACCAGCACCGGCTTGAGCAGGTACGACGGCACGATCTTGACGCCGTTGTTGTACGTCTTGGTGTCGTTGATCTCGGGCTGCTTGCCGCCCAGCACCGCGTCGACCATGCCGGCCGTGACCTTCGCCAGCTCGCGCGTGTCCTTGAAGATCGTCGTGGTCTGCTCGCCGGCGAGGATGGACTTCACCGACGGCACTTCCGCGTCCTGCCCCGTGACCACCGGCATCGCGATGCCGCCCTTGCCGTAGCCCACGCCCTTGAGCGAGGACAGGATGCCGATCGACAGGCCGTCGTACGGCGACAGCACCGCGTCGACGTGCGCGTTGGCGTAGTAGGCCGACAGCAGGTTGTCCATGCGCGCCTGCGCGACCGCGCCGTCCCAGCGCAGCGTGGAGACCTTGTCCATGCCCAGCTGCTTGGAGCGCACCACCAGCTTGCCGGAGTCGATGTAGGGCTTGAGCACCGACATCGCGCCGTTGTAGAAGAAGAACGCGTTGTTGTCGTCCGGCGAACCGCCGAACAGCTCGATGTTGAACGGGCCCTTGGCGGTCTTGAGCTTCAGGTTGTCGACGATGGAGTCGGCCTGCAGCACGCCGACCTGGAAGTTGTCGAACGTGGCGTAGTAGTCGACGTTCTTCGAGCCCTTGATCAGGCGGTCGTAGGCGATGACCTTGACGCCCTTGTCGGCCGCCTTCTGGAGCACGTTGGACAGCGTGGTGCCGTCGATCGACGCGATCACGAGCACCTTGTCGCCCTTGGTGACCATGTTCTCGATCTGCGCGAGCTGGTTCGGGATGTCGTCTTCCGCGTATTGCAGGTCGGTCTTGTAGCCGCGCGCCTGCAGCACCTTGACCATGTTGTCGCCGTCGGCGATCCAGCGCGCGGACGACTTCGTCGGCATCGCGATGCCCACGGTGCCCTTGTCCTGCGCCTGGGCGGCGCCCACGGTGACCACGCCGAAGGCCACGGCGGCCAGCACTGTCTTGAGGAATTTCACGTCATGTCTCCAAAGATCGGCCGTCATCGGCTCGGGTTTTCGATCATCGTCGGGCGGGTCCGGGGCGCCGGCGGCACAGGGCCGCGACGAGCTGCCCGGAAAGCCCTCGATGGCCGCGATGGTACGAACGGCTGGGATAACTGCCTAATAGATTTTTGGCGTCTTGCCATATACATTCGAGCATCGCATCCCCACGCACCGCCTCCATTCGGAAACATGTCCACCGCCGACACCCACTGGTTCATCCGCGCCCGGCTCAAGACCCGGCAGCTGCTTCTCCTCGTGGCAATGGAGGAGGAAGGCAACATCCATGGCGCCGCGCAGGTCCTGAACATGACCCAGCCGGCGGCCTCCAAGCTGCTGAAGGATCTCGAGGACATGCTGGAAGTGCGCCTGTTCGACCGCCTCCCGCGTGGCGTGCGCCCAACGTGGTACGGGGAAACCATGATCCGCCACGCGCGCATGGCGCTGGCCAGCCTGAGCCAGGCGCACGAGGAAATCGACGCGCTGAAGGCCGGCCGCTTCGGCTCGGTGGCGATCGGCACCATCACCGCGCCGGCCATCACGCTGCTGCCCGACGCGGTGGCACAGGTCAAGGCGGCCCATCCCTCGCTGCGCGTCGGCCTGCAGGTCGAGACCAGCGACGTGCTGATCGACCGCCTCACGCAGGGCAAGCTCGACATGGTGGTCGGCCGCCTCTTCGCGCGCCACGACAAGAGCGACCTGCGCTACGAGGCGCTGGTGGAGGAGCCGATCGCCGCCGTCGTCCGGCCCGGCCAT
>JAEKKH010000449.1 GCA_019510465.1 Burkholderiales bacterium | reverse complement strand
AGGTTGCCCGCTCCGTGCTCGACAAGGCCGGCATGACCGACGCCGACATCGACTGGCTGATTCCGCACCAGGCCAATATCCGCATCATGCAGGGCACGGCCAAGAAGCTGAAGATGGACCTGGCCAAGCTCATCGTCACCGTCGACGAGCATGGCAACACCTCGGCCGCCTCCGTGCCGCTGGCGCTGGACGTCGCCGTGCGCAGCGGCCGCATCCGGCGCGGCGACACGGTGATGCTGGAAGGCGTCGGTGGCGGTTTCACCTGGGGCGCGGCCCTGCTGAAGTACTAGCCCTTGCGGCCTTGCCGAACCGGCAATCTCCGACCGCGACTGATCTGGAACTGAATTTATGACTGCACCTTTTGCCGTTGTCTTTCCCGGCCAAGGCTCGCAGGCGGTCGGCATGCTCGACGCCTGGGGCGACCACCCGGAAGTGCGCCTCACGCTCGAAGAAGCCTCCGCCGCCCTCGGCGAGGACATGGCCGCGCTGATCCACGCCGGCCCGAAAGAGCAGCTGGACCTGACCACCAACACCCAGCCCGTCATGCTGACGGCGGGCATCGCCTGCTGGCGCGCCTTTGTCGCCGAGACCGGCGCGATGCCTGTCGCTGCTGCCGGTCACTCGCTGGGCGAGTACACGGCGCTGGTCGCGGCTGGCGCGCTGAGCCTGGCGGACGCGCTGCCGCTGGTGCGCTTTCGGGCGCAGGCGATGCAGGAGGCCGTGCCGGTGGGTGCTGGCGCGATGTACGCCATCCTGGGCCTGGACGGCGACGCCGTGCGCGCGGGCTGCGCCCAAGCCGCAGCGCAAACGGGCGAAGCCGTCGAGGCCGTCAACTTCAACGACCCCAAGCAGACCGTCATCGCTGGCAGCAGGGCCGGCGCCGACAAGGCCGCCGAGATCCTGAAGGCCGCCGGTGCCAAGCGCGCGCTGCCGCTGTCGGTGTCCGCGCCCTTCCATTCCAGCCTGATGAAGCCGGCGGCCGAGCGCCTCAAGGAGAAGCTCGCGTCCGTGCAATTCCAGACCGCCGCCTTCCCGGTCATCAACAACATCGACGTGGCGGTCACCGACAACGTCGATGCGCTGCGCGATGCGCTGTACCGTCAGGCCTTCGGCCCAGTGCGCTGGGTCGAGGTCGTGCAGGCGCTCAAGGGCCATGGCGTGGCTCACATCATCGAAGCCGGCCCTGGCAAGGTGCTCAGCGGCATGGCCAAGCGCATCGACGCCGAACTTCAGGCGGCCTGCGTGTTCGACCCCGCCTCGCTCGCCGAGGCTCGCAATCTGCTGGGAGGCAGCTGATGACTGA
>JAEKKH010000448.1 GCA_019510465.1 Burkholderiales bacterium | reverse complement strand
CGGAAGCGGCGGGATTTGCCGGGGGTTACCCCATAGGGCCGAAGCCCAACGTCGTCCGCATAGCTCCCCTACACGACGCCAGCATCACCGCGCAGCCGAAGCTGCACGCCGAGATCTTTACTCTTTGGGCGAAGGTACCGTCTCATGCATGCCGAGGAGCTTCGCGCCGGTCGTTGCCCCTGACCGGAAACAGTCAGTGAACGCAGCATACGTACTCCTTTTGTTCTCGTTTGTCAAGCCTGCGGGCAGACCGGCTTGCTCCGCGACGCTCGCGATGATGGTTCGCCCTCAGACCAGAGCGGCATATCGAGGTCCGAATGCGTCCGATAGTTGGCCCGGGGAGTCGATCGGCGCTTCCCCCTCCCCACCAACATGCCTAAACATGCCCGCATGAGGATGCGTGTGCGCGGCGCAAAGGGCCGCATTTTGGGATTGACCCTCGCCGTGGCGGGGCTGGCGAACCTTGCCGCTCCGGCCCAGGCCTATCTCTATTGGACCAAGCCGTCGATCGCGGGCCAGCCGGTTACGGGCACCGAGCCGGGGATCATGCTGCCGATGCCGGGGGCGCAGCCCAAGGAATTGGCGGCGGGCCTGTTGTGGACGATGCGCGCGGGCCTCAACGTCGCCGCGCTGCAATGCCAGTTCGTCCCTGCGCTCGGCACGGTGCGCTATTACAATAATATGCTGAAGCAGCATGGGGCCGAGCTGCAGGCAGCCTACGCCACGCTGGGCGCCTATTTCAAAAGGGTCTCCCCCAAGGGCGCCGGTCCGACGGCGCTCGATAGCTTCGCCACCAAGACTTATAACAGTTTTTCGACGCTCCAGGCGCAATTGATCTTCTGCGAAACCGCCTCATCGATCGGGCAGCGGACGCTGGAGGTGGGCAGCGGACATCTGGGCGAGGTCGCCCGCGATCGGATGCGCGAGTTCCGCAACAGCCTGGTGCCGTTGGGCGACATGGCATTCGTGCAGCGTTATACCGACGTCCAATTCGATCCGGTCACCGACCCGCGCTGCTATAACAAGCGGGGCAAGGAGATTAAGTGCAAGGTCAAGTGAAGTCCTGGCGCTTCGAATGACGCCCAGCGCGTCGAAACGCTGTATCGAGACGCGGTCTCCATACGCCCTGGACGCGCCCCTGCCCTGCCCGACACGAACCGTCAGAGTGTTTACCGCAACCCCAGCAATTTGTGCGTCTGGATGGATAGCCGCCAGCGCGGGCGATCCAGCACGAAACGGATCGCGGCGTCATGCGCTTCCCTGGCCGCCGGCCCGTCCATCGGCTGGACCAGCCAGTGGCGGAA
>JAEKKH010000045.1 GCA_019510465.1 Burkholderiales bacterium | reverse complement strand
AGATCAAGTGGCACTACCAGGGCACGCCCAACGACGGCTGGGACTTCGACGGCGTCAACGAGTTCGTCACCTTCGACATGGACGGCAAGCGCGTGGGCGGCAAGGCCGACCGCAACGGCTTCTTCTACGTGATCGACGCGAGCGACGGCAAGCTGATGAACGCATTCCCGTTCGTGCGCAAGATCACGTGGGCCAGCAGCATCGACCTGAAGACGGGCCGCCCGAACTACAACGAGTCCAGCCGCCCGGGCGATCCGACCGCGAGCCAGGACGGCAAGAAGGGCTCGGCGATCTTCAACGCGCCCAGCTTCCTCGGCGGCAAGAACCAGATGCCGATGGCCTACAGCCCCGACACGCACCTGTTCTACGTGCCGTCCAACGAGTGGGGCATGGAGATCTGGAACGAGCCGGTGGCCTACAAGAAGGGCGCGGCCTACCTGGGCGCGGGCTTCACCATCAAGACGATCAACGACGACTACATCGGCGCGCTGCGCGCCGTCGACCCGAAGACCGGCAAGATCGTCTGGGAGGTCAAGGACGCGGCGCCGCTGTGGGGCGGCGTCCTGACCACCGGCGGCAACCTGGTGTTCTGGGGTACCCCTGAGGGGTATCTGAAGGCCGCCGACGCCAAGACGGGCAAGGTGCTGTGGGAGTTCCAGACGGGTTCCGGCGTCGTCGCGCCGCCGATCACCTGGCAGCAGGGCGGCGAGCAGTACGTGAGCGTGGTCTCGGGCTGGGGCGGCGCGGTGCCGCTGTGGGGCGGCGAGGTGGCCAAGAAGGTCAACATGCTCGAACAGGGCGGCATGGTCTGGGTCTTCAAGATCCCCAAGGCCGGCGGCGCGCCCGCGCCGAAGCAGGCCGCCGCGCAAGCCGCGCCCCAGGTCGCGGCCGCCCATTGATCCCTCGAGAGAAGGCGGGCCGCCTCCACGCGCGCGACGCGCGCCGAGGCGGCCCCACGGAGACATCCATGACCGACACCACACGACGCATCTTCATCGCGCGCTCGCTGGCCGGCGGCTGCGCCGCCGCGGGCCTGGGCCTGGCGACATCGGCCCGGGCGGCCGCCCATGTCGAGGAGACGGACGAGACCGCCGTCGGCCTCGGCTACCACCACGACACGAAGCTGATCGACCAGGCGAAGTACCCCGCCCACACCCCGCAGCAGCGCTGCGCCGACTGCGCGTTCTGGCAGGCCACGCCCGCCGACGCCTGGGGTGGCTGCGCGATGTTCGGCCGCAAGCAGGTGGCCGCCGGCGGCTGGTGCAGCGCCTTCAGCAGGAAGCCGGGCTGAGGCCATGCGGACCCCGCCGGCGCCGCGGCTGCTCGCGCTGGCGCTGGCGCTGGCGCTCGAACTGGTGCTGGCGCCGGCGCAGGCCGACGAACCGGCCCGGCTGGCCGCGCTGCAGTCGGTCGTCGTCGTCGGCACCACCGTGCTGCCCGGCGTCGGCACGCCGTTGTCGCAGGTGCCTGCCAACGTGCAGACGCTGCGCGCCGACGCGCTCGCCGCGCCGCGCGCCGCGACGCTGGCGCAGGCGCTCGACCAGGGCATCGGCAGCGTCAACGTCAACGACACGGCCGGCAACCCGTACCAGCTGGACGTCAACTTCCGCGGCTTCACCGCCTCGCCCGCGCTCGGAACGCCGCAAGGGCTGTCGGTGTTCGTCGACGGCGTGCGCATCAACGAGGCGTTCGGCGACACGGTGAACTGGGACCTGATCCCCGCCGGAGCGATCGCGCGTCTGTCCGTGATCCCCGGCTCGAACCCGGTGTTCGGCCTCAACACGCTGGGCGGCGCCCTGTCGGTGGTCACGCGCGACGTCTTCGACGAGGACGGCGGCCAGGTGCGCGCCACCGCCGGCGCCTGGCGCCGCGAGGCCCTCGAGGCGGAGGCCGGAGGCCACGATGCGCACGTCGGCTGGTTCGCCACCGCCAACGCGCTGCATGAACGCGGCTGGGGCATGCACGACCCGAGCCGCGTCGCCCAGGCCTTCGGCAAGCTGGGCTGGCGCGACGGCGCCGACCGCGCGGACCTGAGCGTGTCGCTCGCGAACACGCGGCTGGAAGGCAACCAGACGCTGCCCCTGAGCTGGCTCGCGGACGCCAGGCAGTCGTATTCCTGGCCCGACCACCAGGCCAACCGCCTGGCCTTCCTCAACGCCAACGCGAGCCATCGCTTCGCGCCGACATTGCTGCTCGAAGGCAACGCCTTCCACCGCGCGCTGCGCAGCGTCGTCCTGAACAGCAACGTCAACGACGACTTCGACACCCGCGAGGCCGTCGGCCCGGGCAACGAGCCCACCGGCAACGCGATCGACGACATCCGCCAGGCGCGCAGCGGCGCATCGCTGCAGCTGACCTCGACCGCGACCATCGCGGGCCACGCGAACCACCTGGGCGTGGGCGCGAGCGTGGAGAGCGGCTTCACGCGCTTCACGCAATCGAGCCAGGAGGCGGGTAGCTCGCGCGACACGACATCCTCCGCGCCCGTCAGCCTGCAGACCGCGCTGCATGCGCGCGCATCGGACGTGGGCCTGCATGCGACCGACACGTTCGGCCTCGACGCGCGCAACTTCCTCGTCGTCTCGGGCCGCTACGACGTCGCCAGGGTCGTCCTCGCGGACCAGCGCGGCACGGCGCTGAACGGCCACCACGTCTTCCGGCGGCTGAACCCCGCGATCGGCCTCACCTCGAACCCGCGCCCGGAGCTCACGTTCTACGCGACGTACAACGAAGGCATGCGCGTGCCCACGCCGGTGGAACTCACCTGCGCCGACCCGGCGGCGCCGTGCGCGCTGCCCAACGCGTTCGCATCCGACCCGGCGCTCAAGCCGGTGATCTCGCGCAACACGGAGCTCGGCGCGCGCGGCCGGTCCGCGGCGCTCGAATGGAGCTTCGCGCTGTTCCACACCGGCCTGCGCGACGACATCCAGTTCGTCAGCAGCGGCAGCGGCGCGACGAGCGCGGGCTACTTCCAGAACGTCGGCGCCACGCGGCGCCAGGGCCTCGAGCTGGGACTGCAATCGCATGGCGCCGCGCTGTCGCTGGCGCTGCGATACAGCGTCGTCGACGCGACCTTCCGCACGCCGCTGGTGTTGAACAGCCCCAACAACTCGACGGCCGGCCCCATCAGCTGCGCGCAGTGCGCCGACATCGCCGTGCATCCCGGAAACCGCCTGCCGGGCATCGCACGCCACACGTTCAAGGTTCGCGGCGCGTGGTCGTTCGGCGATGCGGCGGACGTGGGCGCGACGCTCGTGGCGCAGAGCGGCACGTCTGCGCGCGGCGACGAGAACAACGCCGACGCGAACGGCCGCTTGCCGGGCTTCGCGCTCGTGAACCTCGACGCGCGCGTGCATCTGGGCGCCGCCTGGGAAGCCTTTGCCAACGTCGACAACCTGTTCGACCGCCGCACGTCGAGCTTCGGCACGCTGGGGCGCAACGTGTTCACCGGGCCGGGCCGCACGTTCGACGCCACCGGCGCGTCGTGGCGCAGCGAGCAGTTCCGCGTCGCCGGTGCGCCGCGCGGCATCTGGGTGGGCCTGGTCTGGCGCTTCGGCGCGCAGGCCGCCGACGCCCCTTAGGCACTGTCCCGGCGCGCGACACCGCGGCGCGCGATCGCTCCATCGCGCTGGCACACCGCACGGCCCGGGGGTGGGACAGCACCCGCGAGCAATCCCTTCCCCGAAGCGTCCCGCCCGCCGCCGCGCGTCGCGGAGGAGGACAGGCGACGTGCCGCCGCGGCGCAAAGGGCCGATGGAGCGCTCCCTCCTGGCGCTGGCATATCGCTTGCGAAACGCGGCCACGGGTCGCACGCATTCCCGGGCCCGGATATCCCTACTCCAGGAGACAACAGACATGAAGACCTCACGACACGCCGCCATCCTCGGCGCGACGATCGCCGCCGCGACGAGCCAGGCCGGCGCGGCCGACTTCAAGGCGGGCGACTGGGAGCTGTCCGTCGGCGGCATCATCAACGCCTTCTACACGCGCACGCACTGCAGCGGCTCGCAGGCCGTCGGCGGCCTCGCGCTGGCCACGCGGGCACTGGGCTGCGGCGGCGGCGACGGCCGCACCGTCATCGGCAACGGCCTGCTGCCCAACGCGCTGGTCACCGGCGTCAAGGGCACGCAGGACGGCATCGACGTCGGCGCGACGCTGATGATCGGCGCGGCCGCGTCGTCCGACGATGCCATCGGCAACAACAGCAACGTCGACGTGCGCCAGGGCTTCCTCACGTTCGGCACCCAGGACGCCGGCACGCTGAAGCTGGGCCGCGACTACGGGCTGTTCGGCCAGTCCGCCATCCTCGGCGACATGACGCTGTTCGGCGCCGGCGCGCCCGTGGCCGCGACACAGCGCAACCGCGTCACCCTCGGCCACATCGGCGCGGGCTACACCTACCTCGGCACGTATGGCCAGGTGGCCTACGCCACGCCGGCGATGTCGGGCTTCTCGGCCACCGTGGCCCTCATGAGCCCGGTGGACGCGAGCGGGACCGCGTACACGGGCCGCACGTCGCCGCAGGTCCAGGCCATGGCGTCGTTCGCGTTCACGGGCGGGAAGGTCTGGGCCGGCCTCAAGAGCCAGAAGTTCGACGATCCCGCCGGCGCCGGCTTCACGATGAGCGGCGCCGAACTCGGCGGCAGCGCCACGCTGGGCGACTTCGGCCTGATGGCCAATGTGCAATCGGGCAAGGGCCTGGGCGTGCTGTCGGACGGCGACTCGGGCCCGCGCAAGCAGACCAACCTGGTCGTGCAGGGCAGCTTCCAGGCCACGCCCAAGCTCAAGCTCGGCCTCAACTGGGGCGAGAGCCGGCTGCGCGACGGCGTCGTCGGCACCGACCTGCGCAGCAACGCGAACCTCACGGGCGGCCTGTACTTCGCGCTCACCAGGAGCCTGACGTTGACGGGCGAGCTGAGCCACACCACGTCGAAGGACGTCGCGGGCGACACGGCCAGGCTCGACGGCATGGCGGCGGGGGCGATCCTGTTCTTCTGATCCGCGTTTTTCCGGAAATCGACGCGCTCGTGTCGATTTCCGGGCCACCCGTTCGTCGTCCCGGATCAGGAGGCACTGGAATGACGAACTCTCGAACTGCTTGGGGCGTGGTCGCGGCGGGCGCGCTGATCACCTGGATGGCCATGGGGGCGCTGCTGTCGCTGCCCGTGTTCCTGGCGCCGATGGCGGCCGACACCGGCTGGTCGCGCGGCGGCATCGGCCTGGCGATGACGCTGAACTTCCTGTCCATGGGCGTGGCGTCCTTCGTCTGGGGCGGCCTGAGCGACCGCTACGGGCCGCGCATGATCCTGGCGGCCGGCGTCGTGCTGCTGGGCGTGGGCCTGGCGCTGGCGAGCCGCTCGACCTCGCTGCTGGAGTTCCAGCTGATCTACGGCCTGCTGATCGGCGTGGCCGCGGGCAGCCTGATGGTGCCGTTGATGTCGACCGTGACGCTGTGGTTCGACCGGCATCGGGCGCTCGCGGTGTCGCTGGTGTCCTCGGGCATCGGGGTCGCGCCGATGACGGTGTCGCCGTTCGCGGCGTCGCTGGTGGTCACGCACGGCTGGCGTACGTCGCAGTTGATCCTCGCCGCCGCGGTGGTCGTGCTGCTGGTGCCGGCCGCGCTGTTCGTGCGCCGCCCGCCGCACATGCCGGCCGCCGCCGCCGCCGGCGGCGTGGGCGGGCCCGAATTGAAGGCCGCCGCGCGGCGCACGCTGCGCTCGCGCGCGTTCATCGTGCTGTCGCTGACCTTCTTCGCCTGCTGCGCCACCCATGCCGGGCCCATCTTCCATACGATCAGCTACGCCATCGGCTGCGGGCTGCCGCCGATGACGGCCGTCACCATCTACAGCGTCGAGGGCTTCGCCGGCCTGATGGGGCGCCTGCTGTTCGGCGTGCTGGGCGACCGGCTGGGCGTCAAGCGGATGATCGTCACGGGCCTGGTCGTGCAGGCGCTCGCGGCGGGCTCGTACATCCTCGCGTCGGGGCTGGGGGACTTCTACGTGGTCGCGTTCGTGTTCGGCATGGCCTACGGCGGCGTCATGCCGCTGTACGCGGCGCTGGCGCGCGACTACTTCCCGCCGCAGGTCATGGGCACCGCGCTGGGCGCGATGACGCTGCTGTCGGGCCTGGGGATGGCGCTCGGCCCCGCGCTCGGCGGCTGGATCTACGACCACTTCCACGCGTACACGTTCATGTACCTGGGATCGCTGGCCGTGGGCCTGGGCGCCGGCGCGATCGCGCTCGCGCTGCCGCGCGTGCGCACGCACGCGCCCGGCGCGCCGCTGGCCGCCGCCACCTGACGCTGCTGGACGACCGATCCCCGCGAGCGCATGCGAAAGATGAATCGCGCCGGCGCTCGGCGGGGCATCGGCGTTGCCGCATTCCTTGTCCGACACCGGCCTCTCGGGACCGGCACCGAAAACCTTCACCGCAGAGGAATGCGAACATGGCCCAACACGACAACGGACGACGCAGTGCCGGCCAGCCATCGGGTGCCTGGCAGCAAGGACAGCGCGAGCCCCATGAATTCACTGGCGGCCAGCAGGATCAATCGGTGGGCCGCTACGGCAGCAGCTACGGCGGCGGCCAGCAGGGCGGCGCTCACGACCCGGGCAGCTCGCCTGGCCAGCACAACCAGTGGGAATCGAGCCGGCAGCAGCAAGGCGACAACTGGCGCGAGCGCCAGGGCCCCGCGGCGGGCGGCTGGCGCCCGGCCATGGAGGAGCGTGACCGCAGCTGGAACGACCGCGGCCAGGGCGGCCCGTCCGGCGGCTACGGCAGCCTGGGCAGTTCCGGCGGCCAGGGCAGCTTCGGCGGCCAGGCCACGGACAACGACTACGGCAACCGCGGCGTCACCGAGAGCGGCAACTTCGGCAGCTATGGCGGCCAGGGCGGCAACTACGGCGCCATGGCCGGGCAGGGCCGGCCCGGCGGCCCCGCCGGCCAGTCGTACGGCCGCGGCGGCAACTACGACCAGGGCGGCCAGAGCGCACAACGCTTCGGTGGCCAGGGCGGATACACCCACGGGTATGACGCGCGCAGCGACACGACCGGCGGCTACGGAACCAGCAACTTCGGCCCCGACCAGGGCTACGGCTCGGGCAACTACGGCGGCGGCGACTGGAACGCGGGCAGCTACGGCGGACGCGACCGCACCCTGGGCGGTGGACGCGGCGCCGATCCGACCTATGGCCGATCTTCGGCCGACGACTACCAGCGCAACCGCGCCTGGCAGGGCCAGGGCGGCTGGCAGGGCCAGCACCCGTCCAACCGCGACCGCTACGGCGACAACGGCTACCAGGGCAACTGGGAGCAGGGCCAGCGCGGCGGGCAGGCCTACCACGACCCCGACTACCACCAGTGGCGCAGCGAGCAGCTGAACAAGCTCGACCGCGACTACGAAGAGTGGCGCCAGCACCGTTACCAGCGCTTCTCGGAAGACTTCGACAAGTGGCGTGCCGACCGCGACAGCCAGCGCAACGCCAGCCAGGGCGGCAGTGGCTCGACGGCATCGACCGGCAGCGGCGGCACGGGAGGCGGCGCGGGAGCGGGCACCAGCGCGGCCACGGGCTCGTCCGGCCAGTCGGCGACGGCGGGCGAGACCTCGGGCATGCAGGCGGGCACGTCCCGGCACGACATCTCGAGCACCGGCGACAAGGGCGCCGGCAAGACCGCGACGAAGTGAGCGCGGCAGGGCGGCTGCGCGCGAGCGGGCCGCCCTGCCCCTACAGCGTCTTGCGGTCGCAGTCGGCCCAGCTCGTGGGCGTCTCGTACAGCCGCAGCCGGCGCAGCTTCAGGTGGTTGCCGAAGCGCTCGGTGTAGAGCGGGTCGAGGATGCCGAAGGCGATCGCCACCAGGTTCTCGGCGGTGGGAACGCGCTCGACCACCACCGTCTTGTGGCCTGGAATCTGCGCGAGCAGGTCCCGGATCAGCGTGTCGTCCGCATGCACCAGGAACGCATGGTCCCACAGGTCGACGAGGTGCTCCTTGGCGATGGTCTTCACGTCGGTGAAGTCCATCAGCATGCCGTGATCGCTCGACCCGGGGTCGTCGACCGGCTCGCCCTCGAGCGTGATCTCCAGGGCGTAGCGATGGCCATGCAGGTTGCGGCACTGGCTCTTGTGCTGCGGGATGCGGTGGCCGGCGTCGAATTCGAGTCGTTTGGTGATCGTCAGCATGATGGGATCGAGACCTGCCGGCGTCGAGATCCAGACATTCGAAGAAAGCCCGGACGCCGCGCTCGGCCGCTCCGGAGCAAGGCCGGGCAAGCCCCCGGGGGCGCCGAGCGCAGCGAGGGGGGCTCGCACGTCCTAACGGATGTCGAGGATCTTGTGCGTCTGCAGGCCGAGTTTCCACTGGGGATGCGCGAGGCAATAGTCCATCGCCAGGCGCTGGTTGGTGGACTGCAGCACGTTGTCCATGGGCTGCAGGAAGAAATGCGTGAAGCGCAGGTCGGCGAAGCGCTCGGGGTCGACGCCGTCCTGCGGGAACACCAGCTTGAGCTCGTCGCCCTCGGTGATGACCACCTTGGAATCGGCCTTGGGGCTGACGCAGATCCAGTCGAGGCCGGCCGGCGGCGCGATGGTGCCGTTGGTCTCCACCGCGATGGTGAACATGCGCGCATGCAGCGCGGCGATGAGCGACGCGTCGACCTGCAGCAGCGGCTCGCCGCCAGTGAGTACCACGAAGCGGTGCGACGGCGTGTCGCCCCAGTGCTTCGCGATCTCGTCGGCCAGGTCGTCGGCGGTGCGGAACTTGCCGCCGCCGTGGCCGTCGGTGCCGACGAAATCGGTGTCGCAGAAGTTGCAGACCGCCGTGGCGCGATCCTCTTCACGACCCGTCCACAGGTTGCAGCCCGCGAAGCGGCAGAACACCGCCGGCCGCCCGGCGTTGGCGCCCTCGCCCTGCAGCGTGTAGAAAATCTCCTTGACGCTATACATGGAGCCCCCACGCTCGCTCGCGCTCGCCGCCTTCCAAGAGGGCCGGCCGCGAGCTGCCCGGCAGAGCCGGTTCCGCCGCTCCCTCGAACCTCGAGGCAACGGGCGGGCGCCGGCGGCGGGAACAGGCTGGAAACGGCATGATCAGCCGACCAACAGGCGATTGACGCGCTGCACGTACGCCGCCGGCTCCTCCAGCTGGCCGCCTTCGGCGAGCCAGGCCTGGTCGAACAGGAGGTTGGCGAAGTCGTCGAAGCGCTCGTCCGCCTCGAGCTTCCTGACCAGCGCGTGCTCGGGGTTCACCTCGAGGATGGGCTTGGTGTCGGGCGCGGTCTGGCCGGCCTGCTTGAGCAGGCGCGCCAGGTGCGCGCTCATCTCGTTCTCGTCGACGACGATGCAGGCCGCGGAGTCCACCAGGCGCGACGTGGCGCGCACGTCCTTGGCGCGATCCTTCAGCGCCTCCTTCAGGCGATCGAGCGTGGGCTTGAACGCGGTGGCGGCCTCCTCGGCGGCCTTCTTCTCGCCCTCGTCCTGCAGAGAGCCCAGGTCGACGGCGCCCTTGGCCACGCTCTGCAGCGAATGGCCCTCGAACTCGTGCAGGTGCGACAGCAGCCACTCGTCGACGCGGTCGGTCAGCAGCAGCACCTCGATGCCCTTCTTGCGGAAGATCTCGAGCTGCGGGCTGGCCTTGGCGGCGCCCAGCGAGTCCGACGCGATCACGTAGATGGCCTGCTGGCCTTCCTTCATGCGCGACACGTAGTCGGCCAGCGACACGCCCTTGTCGGCATGCGTGGACGCGAAGCGGTACAGCTTGGCCAGGCGTTCCTTGTTGGCGTGGTCCTCGCCGATGCCTTCCTTCAGCACGCTGCCGAACTCGTCCCAGAAGGCCTGGTACTTGTCCTTGTCCTCGACGTTCTCGCTGTCGGCCAGCGACTCCAGCATGGACAGCACGCGCTTGGTCGAGCCCTCGCGGATCGCCTTGACGTCGCGGCTTTCCTGCAGCAGCTCGCGCGAGACGTTGAGCGGCAGGTCGGCCGAGTCGATCACGCCCTTGACGAAACGCAGGTACACCGGCATCAGCGCCTCGGCGTCGTCCATGATGAACACGCGCTTGACGTAGAGCTTGACGCCGCCGCGCTTGTCGCGGTTCCACATGTCCATCGGCGCATGCGCCGGGATGTAGAGCAGCTGCGTGTACTCGCTGCGGCCCTCGACGCGGTTGTGCGTGTAGGCCAGCGGCGCGTCCGAGTCGTAGCTGATCTGCTTGTAGAACTCCTGGTACTCGGCGTCGGTGACCTCGCTCTTGGCGCGCGCCCACAGCGCGGACGCCTTGTTGATGGTCTCCCATTCGTCGAGCTGCCTGTACTCGGCCTTCTCGCCGTCCCACTCCTCCTTCTTCATGAGGATGGGCAGCGAGATGTGGTCGGAGTACTTGGAGACGACCGACTTGATCTTCCACGGGCGCAGGAACTCGTCCTCGCCGTCGCGCAGGTGCAGGATGACGTCGGTGCCGCGCTCGGCGCGGGTGATCTGCTCGACCTCGAAGTCGCCGGTGCCTTCCGAACTCCAGCGCACGCCTTGCTCGGCCGGCAGGCCGGCGCGGCGCGATTCGACGGTGATGCGGTCGGCGACGATGAAGCCCGAGTAGAAGCCCACGCCGAACTGGCCGATCAGCGCGGCGTCCTTCTTCTGGTCGCCTTCCAGCTTCGACATGAACTCCTTCGTGCCGCTCTTGGCGATCGTGCCCAGGTGCGACACCGCTTCCTCCGCCGACAGGCCGATGCCGTTGTCGCGGATCGTCAGCGTCTTCTTTTCGGCGTCGAAGAAGATGCGCACCTCGAGGTTCGGCGCGTCTTCCAGGTATTGCGGATGGTCGATCGCCTCGAAGCGCAGCTTGTCGCACGCGTCGGACGCGTTGGACACCAGCTCGCGCAGGAAGATCTCCTTGTTGGAGTACAGCGAATGCGTGACGAGGTGCAGGATCTGCTTGACCTCGGCCTGGAACGAAAGGGTTTGCTTTTCCATGGGATGTGCCCGATTGAATCCTGGGTTCGATGGGAAAATGGCGTGCGGGAGCCGCCCGGCGCGCGGCCGGCGGAATCGCGTATTGTCGCCCGACCGCCAATTGGGGGCCAGCCGCCGGGTTTTCAAGCGCCCGGCGCCCGGCCCGGCCGCGTGTCCGTCCCGGATGTCCGGCTCGACCGTGCGGATGCCGGCGCGACCATGAAGAAGAGGCCCGAAGGCCCCTGGCGATCGAGCCGGCGGCGCCCGGTCAGGCGCCCGGCGCCTGCCTGCGGCGGCGCGCCGCGACGCCCACCAGCCCCAGGCCGGCCAGCAGCAGCGCCAGGCTGGACGGCTCCGGCACCGCCGTGACGTCGGTGTACGTGCCGTCGAACGAGATGCGCGTGCCCAGGCCGTCGATCGTCGTGTCCGACATCAGGGCCAGGAACGCGGCGTCGCCGGTCAGGTCGCCCGCGAAGCGCAGCGCGTAGCCGGGCGAGGCCGCGGCGAGCCAGTCGGTCACGGTCAGCGCCTGGCCTGCGACGACGTGGCCGAGCGCGTCGACGGTCAGGGACGAGCCGCCGAGGTCGATCGCCGAATCCCGGCCCAGCGACAGGACGGCGAACGCCTGGCCGTTCGCGCCTTGCACGTCCACCAGCTTCAGGCTGCCGCCCTCGAGGTCCAGCGCGCTGCCGGCGGCCAGGCGGCCGGCGCCCTGCAGCACGAGCGTGGCGCCGGCGTCGACCGTCGTCGTGCCCGTGTAGGTGTTCTGCCCCGACAGCAGCACCGTGCCGCTGGCGATCTCCACCGAGCTGAAGTTGGCGACGCCCGACGCGAAGGCGAAGGTGTTGCCGGCGCCCGGGTCGAGGGTCATCCGGTTGACGGCGCCCACGCCGCCGACGATGTCGCCCAGCACCACCGCCTGGCCTCCGGTGATGTGGACGCTGAGGTTGCCGCTGCCGCCGGCGATGGCGACATGGCTCGAGCTGCCGTCGATGCGGCCGGCGTTGCCGACGGTGGCGGCGTCCGCGCCCAGCTGGACCGCCGCGTCCGTCGTGCCGCCGCCCTGGAGCGTGGCGCCCGCGTTGTTGGCGATCGTCAGGCGAAAGCCGCTGGCCAGGCCCTTGGCGACGATGGCCGAGCTGTTCTGGCCGCGGATCAGGCCGCCCGCCTGGTTGGTGACCCCCGTGTCGCCGTACAGGCCGTCGCGCTTGCCGGCGTTGGCGCCGCTGGTGATGTCGTTGCCCGTCAGCGTGACGCCGATGCCCCTGGCCGCCGCGTTGCCGGCAAGCCCTTCGATCGTGCCCGAGTTCGTGATCGTGCCGCCGCCCACGCTGATGCCCTCGCTGAACGCGACGGTCTCGCCGCTGCCCGGCACCGCGTCGAGCGAGCGGATCACGCCGGTATTGACGAGGTTGAGCAGGCCGTCGACGTCCACGCCGTCGCCGTCGCCCGTGACGCCATGGCCGACGATCAGGCCGGCGTTGGAGACGGTCACCACCTGCTTGCCGTTGAAGCCGTCGAGGTTGACGCCCGAGCCGTTGTCGCCGCGGATCACGCCGCCGGCGGCATTGGCGATGGCCATCGTGTACGCGCTGTTCGCGTCGACCGCGCCGCCGGTGATGCCGTGGCGGCCGCCCTCGATCCGCCCGCCGTTGGCGACGGCGATGCCGCTGTTGGCCTGGCCGTCGATGCCGTCGCTGCTGCTGCCCGACGTCGTGACCGACAGGATGGTGCCCGCGTTGTTGACGATGCCGTCGGCGCCCGGGCGCACCGCGTCGGCCTCGAGCGCCTTGAGCAGGCCGGTGGCGTAGTTGTTGACGACGTTGGCGCCGCTCGCGATGGCGTTGAAGTCCACCGCCTGCGCGCCGCCCCGCGATGCGTTCGACGAGATCATCGCGCCGTAGTTGTTGAGCGTGACGCCGGCCGGCGAGACGTTCATCTGCACGACGTCGGCGTCGGCGCTCAGCATCTGCGCGGCGCTGTTGGCGGCGCTGCCGTTGTTGATCGTGACGCCGCTGACGCCGGTGTTGTCGCGGATCGCGCGGCCGCTGCCGGTCTGGCTGATCGTGCCCTGGTTGTCGACGGTGGCGTTGTTGCCCTTGAGCGTGACGGCGACGCTGCCGCCGCTCACGGTCAGGGACGCACCCGGGTTGACGGTCAGCTTCTGCGATGCCGTGAGCGACTGCGCCGTCGTCGAGTTCGAGCCGATGACGATGTCGGCGGCGTGGGCCGGCAGGACGGCCAGGGCGGCCAGGATCGGGGCGAGGAGGAACGGCGCGCGGGCGCCGGCGAGCGTCGACGAGAAGGTCGGCATGGGTTTTCCGTGGTGATGGGGAGCCGAACGCCTTCGGCGAGGGGCCGCGGCGGACGCGAGGGCCGTCGCGCCAGGAGTTCGTTCCAGTCTCGACACGCGGCATGACGGCGCCATGACAGGGTGCCGGCGCCGCCTCCCCCATTCCGGGGAACGGAGCGCGCAAAACGTGTCGATGCGCACTAACCCGCATCGGGATACCTCGCCCCGTCGTCTCGGGGTTCGCGTCGTTGACAGGCAGTAGCCCCCAACCGAGACTTTTCCCTCGGAATTCCACTTTTTCTCACCGTGAGGGGGACCCCCATGCGAATCAACATGCTATTGACGGCCGCGCTGTGCGCCAGCGGCCTCGTCGCCGCCCAGTCCGCGCTCGCCGCGCCGCTGAAGGCGCTGGCCCACGCCGACGCGCAGGCCACCGTCGCCGCCGCCGCGTCGCAGGACGTCGTCGAGTTCGGCATCTACCTGCCGCTGCGTCACAAGGACAAGCTCGAGGCGCTGATCGCCCGCCAGCATGACGAACGCTCGCCGCAGTACCACCAGTGGCTGCAGCCGGAGGAATTCCTCGCCCAGTACGGCCCGCGTCCGTCCGACATCGAGGCCGTCAAGAACGCGCTGGCCGCGCGCGGCCTGACCATCGTGTCCACCAACGGCCATGGCGTGCGCGTGCGCGGCACCGCGGCCCAGGTCTCGCAGGCGTTCAGCGCGCCGCTGGAGAAGGTGACCCGGCACTCGCACACCCGCTTCCAGGCCCGCAGCGGCCTGCGCATCCCCGGCGAGCTGGCCGGCGTCGACCTGCGCGTGTTCGGCCTGGCCACCGTGCCGGAGCGCCACGTCCACGCCCGCGTGCTCGGCAAGGCCCCCGAGGCCAATGGTCCCGAGAACCGCTACAGCAACGTGGGCCCGTACTGGTTCACCGACCTGAAGCAGGCCTACGACTATCCGGCCTGGAGCGCCAAGACCGACGGCACCGGCGTCACCGTCGCCGTCCTCATGGCCGACCTGATCTTCCCGAACGACGTGGCCGCGATGTTCAACCACGAGAAGTTCACCGCGGTCACCGGCCAGGCCGTGCCCACGGTCGACACCGTGACCATCGACGGCGGCGGCGTGTACGACGGCTACGGCTCGTTCGAGGCCAGCCTCGACGTGCAGCAGGTGCTCGGCGGCGCGCCGGGCTCCAAGGTCACGCTGGTGAGCATTCCCGACCTGTCCGACCAGCACATCATGGACGGGTACCAGTACATCATCGACACCAACAAGTACGACATCGTCAACTCGTCGTTCGGCGGTTGCGAGCTCGCGTACACGGCGGCGTACAACGACGGTGTCGACTACACCGACCTGCTGCACGCGCAGCACGAGATGTTCCTGCAGGGCAACGCCCAGGGCATCACGTTCGTGGCCAGCTCGGGCGACGAGTCGGGCCTCGAATGCCCGAGCGCCGACTACGTCACCGGCGGCACCGCGCCCACCTTCGTGCCCAGTGTCAGCACCCCGGCGGCCGACCCGGCCGTCACCGCGGTCGGCGGCGGCAACCTGGTCACCAACAGCGCGCCCCCGTCGCTGGACTCGACCTACGTCCGCGAGAGCGCCTACAACGACCCGGAAGTGCCGAGCGACCCGTGGGGCTTCGGCGTCCCCGTGTCCGGCGGCGCCTGGGGCGCGGGCGGCGGCGTGAGCGTGGTGTTCGACAAGCCGCTGTACCAGTACCTGGCCAACACGGGCTCGCGGAAATTCCGCACGATCCCCGACGTGGGCATGCAGGTCGGCGGCTGCCCGGGCTCGGCCATCAGCTGCGGCGACGACGACAGCGCGGCGGTCGTGACCTACGGCGCGGGCATCGGCGGCGGCAACTACGGCGTGATCGGCACCTCGGTGTCCTCGCCCGAGTTCGTCGGCGCGCTGGCGCTGTTCGAGCAGCAGCTCGGCAAGAAGAACCACCGCATGGGCAACGCCAACTACTACCTGTACGCGATGGGTGCCCTGCAGACGCTGGCCGGCGGCACGAAGGCGCCGGCCGCGCTGCAGTTCTACCATCGCAACAACCCGGGCTACAACGGCGTCGCGCCTGACAGCTTCCCGAGCTACAACTACAACTATGTCTACGGCAACGGCAGCCCCGACGTGCGCAAGCTCTTCGGCCTGACCGCATACAAGGCGGCGGGCGTCCCGCAGACGACGACCAATCCGTAAGCCGACCTGTATCCAGGTGCAAGGGGCGTTCGCCGCGCGGCGAACGCCCTTTTTTCATGGGCGCCGCCCGCACGGCGGCGCGGCGGCCAGCTCGACCGCCGTGCATCCGGATGTTTCGACGGCCGGGCAGGCGGGCATGCGCATCGCCACCTCTTCGGGATGACGGGCCCTCCGGCCCGACCGAACAGGAGACTCCCATGAGCACCCCCTCGCCGCGCGCCCGCGCCTTCCAGCTCGCCCTCGTCGCCTCGGCGGCCATCGGTCTGGGCGCCTGCTCGAAGACCGACTCCAACGACGTGCCGCCACCCAACGCCGCGGCCAGCATGCCGTCCACCGTCGCGTTGGCGCCCGCGTCGGCGCCGGCGCCCGCCCCTGCGGTGACGCCCGCGCCCGCGCCGGCGCCGGCTCCCACCGTCGTGGCGCAGAACGAATCGCGCGACAACAGCGCCTACGAGGCCGGCCGGCGCGACCAGCAGCGCCAGGACGCACGCCGCGCCGAGCAGCAGCGCCTCGCGCGCGAGCGCGCCCAGCAGCGCGAGCTGCCGCCGCGTGCCGACCGCGACACGGACGTGCGCCGCGACCAGCGCGTGGCCGCGGCCGCCTGCCGCGAATGCGGCGTGGTGGAGTCCGTGACCGAGGTGAAGGTGCAGGGCCAGACGAACGGGGTCGGCGCGCTGGCCGGCGGCGCCACCGGCGCGCTGGTGGGCAACCGCATCGCCGGCGGCAACAACCGCACGCTGGGCGGCGTCGTCGGCGCCGTCGGCGGCGGCCTGATCGGCAACGCCATCGAGAAGCACCACCGCCAGTCCATCGTCTACGACGTCAACGTGCGCATGGAGGACGGCAGCCTGCGCACGGTGCGCGAGTCGACCGCGCCGGCGATCGGCGAGAAGGTGCGCGTCGAATCCGACGGGCTGCACCAGCGCTCCTGACGCGGCTCCTGATCCTGCGCGGGACGACGCCCCTGGGCGAGCGCCGCAGCGCGAAAGCGCCGTCGGCGCTCAGCCGCCGATCGCGTCCACCAGCGCCAGCGTCGCCGCCGACTGGTTCATCGTGTAGAAGTGCAGCGCCGGCACGCCGCCGGCGATCAGGCGCTCGCACAGGCGCGCCATCACGTCCAGGCCGAAGGCCTTGATGGAGGCGGTGTCGTCGCCGAACGATTGCAGGCGCAGCCGCATCCAGCGCGGGATCTCGCAGCCGGTGTTGTCGGCGAAACGCATCAGGCCGCTGGAGTTCGTGATGGGCATGATGCCCGGCACGATGGGAATGGCCACGCCGATGGCGCGCGCGTCGTCGACGAAGCGGAAGTACGCGTCGGCGTTGAAGAACATCTGCGTGATGGCCGAGTTCGCGCCCGCGGCCGCCTTGGCCGCGAAGGCCTTCAGGTCGGCCTCGGGCGAACGGGCCTGCGGATGGGTCTCGGGGTAGGCCGCCACCTCGATGTGGAAGTGGTCGTCCGAGTGCTGGCGGATCGCCTCGATGAGCTCGGTGGCGTAGCGGAATTCGCCGAAGCTGCCGGCGCCGCTGGGCAGGTCGCCGCGCAGCGCGACGAGGCGCCTGAGTCCGGCGACCTTGAAGCCGTCCAGCGTCGCGCCCACGCTCGCGCGCGTGGCGCCGATGCAGGTGTAGTGCGGCACGCCGACGCGTCCCTCGTCGCGGATCGCCTGCACCACCTGCAGCGTGCCCATTTGCGTGGAGCCGCCGGCGCCATAGGTGACCGAGCAGAACTCGGGCTCGAGCGCGTACAGCTGCGCACGCGCCGCGGCCAGCTTGGTCATGCCCTCGGGCGTCTTCGGCGGGAAGAACTCGAGGCTGACGGGGATGTTGATCATGGGAGGTCCCAGCAAGAAAGGTTCTTCGCGTGCAAGCGCGTCGCCCGGGGGTCAGGTCTTTGCACAGGAGTCAGGTCTGTGCCAGGGGTCAGGTCTTGAAAGTTGCGCGGCAGCGCCTTGGCGACCGTCTTCGCATCAACGCGCAACTTTCAAGACCTGACCCCAAGCCGAGACCTGACCCCAAGCCGAGGTCTCGGCACGCGACGATCGAGGCCGGGCCCGTCGGGCCCGGCGATCGATCAGTAGCGGTAGGTATCGGGCTTGTACGGCCCGGACTTCGACACGCCGATGTAGGCCGCCTGCTCGTCGCTCAGCACCGTCAGCTTCGCGTTGAGCTTGGACAACTGCAGGCGCGCCACCTTCTCGTCCAGGTGCTTGGGCAGCACGTAGACCTTGCCCGTCTGGTATGCGTCGGGACGCGTGAACAGCTCGACCTGCGCGATCGTCTGGTTGGCGAACGACGACGACATCACGTAGCTCGGGTGGCCCGTGCCGCAGCCCAGGTTCACCAGGCGGCCCTTGGCCAGCATGATGATGCGCTTGCCGTCCGGGAAGATCACGTGGTCGACCTGCGGCTTGATCTCCTCCCACTTGCACCGCTCGAGCGACGCGATGTCGATCTCGTTGTCGAAGTGGCCGATGTTGCAGACGATGGATTGCTCCTTCATCGCCGCCATGTGCTCGTACGTGATGACGTTCTTGTTGCCGGTGCAGGTGACGAAGATGTCGCCGTGCGCGGCCGCGTCGTCCATCGTGACCACGCGGTAGCCTTCCATCGCGGCCTGCAGCGCGTTGATCGGGTCGATCTCGGTCACCCAGACCTGGGCCG
>JAEKKH010000452.1 GCA_019510465.1 Burkholderiales bacterium | reverse complement strand
CCAGGTGGCAATGTCGCCAGCTCGGCGGTCAGCGCCTGCCACCGCTCGGGCGCCAGCAGGCCTGGGAGAAGGCGAAAGCCTTCGGGCAAGGCATCATCGTTCGCAACCGGCATGGCCGGCCTTTTACCTCAGCAGCACTTGCCGACGCGCGCGCTGTAGCGCGCCGCCTGCCGCTCCCTGAAGAACTCTTCGTAGCTCATCGCCGCCCGCTCCGGGTGCGTGGCCTGATGGTGGGCCAGGTAGCTGCCGTAGTCCGGCACGCCCACCATCAGGCGCAGGCTTTGTGTGAGGTAGCGACCCGCGCGGGCCAGGTCCCCGCGCTCAAGCATGGGCGGGCGCCAGCGGCACGAAGCGCGTCTCCTGCGCCGTGGCCTGGCGGCTGCGGCGGGCGGCGAGGATGGCCTTGACGCTGTAGACCAGCACGCTCAGCACCACGCCCATGAAGAGCGCGCACAGCGCCGCGTCCAGTCTGTCGTTGAAGACGACGCGTTCCATCGCCGCCAGTGACTTGGCCGGCGCCAGTACCTTGCCCTCGGCAATCGCCGTGGCGTACTTGTCGGCGTGGGCGAGGAAGCCGAGCTTGGCGTCGGCCGCGAAGATCTTCAGCCAGCCGGCCGTCATCGTGCAGGCCAGCAGCCACGCGGCCGGCAGCGCGGTGACCCAGGCGTAGCTGTCCTTCTTCATCTTGAAGATGACCACCGTGCCCAGCAACAGCGCCACGGCGGCCAGCATCTGATTGGCGATGCCGAACAGCGGCCACAGCGTGTTGATGCCGCCCAGCGGGTCGACGACGCCCTGGTAGAGGAAATAGCCCCAGGCGGCCACGCACAAGCCCGTGGCGACGAGGTTGGCCACCCAGGACTCGGTGCGCTTGAGCGAGGGCACGAAGCTGCCCAGCAGGTCCTGCAGCATGAAGCGGCCGGCGCGCGTGCCGGCGTCCACGGCGGTCAGGATAAACAGCGCCTCGAACAGGATGGCGAAGTGGTACCAGAAGGCCATCAGCGCTTTGCCGCCGACGACCTGGTGCAGGATCTGCGCCATGCCGACGGCCAGCGTCGGCGCGCCGCCGGCACGGGCCAGGATGGTCTTCTCGCCGACGTCGGCCGCGGCCTGCGTCAGCATGTCGGGCGTGATGACGAAGCCCCAGGTGGACAGCGTCTGCGCGACCGTGGCCGCGTCCTTGCCGACGACCGCGGCCGGACTGTTCATCGCGAAGTAGACGCCGGGCTCGATGCAGGAGGCCGCGACGAGCGCCATCACCGCAACGAAGCTCTCGGCCAGCATGCCGCCGTAGCCGATGTAGCGGGC
>JAEKKH010000451.1 GCA_019510465.1 Burkholderiales bacterium | reverse complement strand
TTCAACGCCGCCAACATCGCCTTCACGAAGAACGCCAAGTTCAAGCACTGGGTGGCCTTCGGCCTGAACGACGAGGCGGCGCTGGGTGCCGTGCGCGCGGCGGAAGGCCGCGGCATCAAGCACGACGCGATGCTGGCCAGCGGCATCGGCGGCAGCCAGACGGCGCTCAACGAGTTCACCAAGCCCACGCCCACCGCCTTCTACGGCACGGTGCTGATCAGCCCCAAGCGCCATGGCTACGAGACGGCAGTGGCCGTGTACGAATGGGCCACGGCCGGCAAGGTGCCGCCGCCCCTCACGCTGACCAGCGGCACGCTGATGACGCGCCAGAACCAGGCCGAACTCAGAAAGCAGATGGGCCTCTGAGATGTCCGCCCTGCAGTTCGACAACATCAGCAAGCACTTCCCCGGCGTCAAGGCGCTGAACGGGGTGAGTTTCGAGGCGCGGCCGGGCCAGGTCATGGGCCTGCTCGGAGAGAACGGCGCCGGCAAGAGCACGCTGCTGAAGATCCTGGGCGGGCAGTACAGGCCCGACGGCGGCCGCCTGCTGCTCGATGGCCAGGAACGCCACTTCACGTCGGCCGGCGACGCCATCGCCGCCGGCGTGGCCATCATCCACCAGGAGCTGCAGTACGTGGCCGAGCTGACCGTGGCCGAGAACGTGCTGCTGGGCCGGTTGCCGACACGCCTGGGCTTCGTCGACCACAAGGCCGCGCGCCGGCTGGTGGCTGCGCAGCTGGCGGCCATCGGCGTGGACCTGGACCCGGCCACGCGGCTGTCCGAGCTGTCCATCGCGCAGCGGCAGATGGTCGAGATCTGCAAGGCCGTCATGCAGGACGCCAAGGTCATCGCCTTCGACGAGCCCACCAGCAGCCTGTCGCACCGCGAGACCGAGATCCTGTTCCGCCTGGTGAAGCGCCTGCGCGCCGAAGGCCGCACGCTGATCTACATCTCGCACCGGCTCGAGGAGCTGTACGAGCTCTGCGACGCCTGCACCATCTTCCGCGACGGCCGCAAGATCGTCACGCACGAGGTCATGGCCGAGGTGCCGCGCGAGCGGCTCATCGCCGACATGGTCGGCCGCGAGCTGCAGGACATCTATGACTACCGCGCACGCCGGCAAGGCCCCTTGCGGCTCGAAGCGCGCGGCCTGCACAGCGCACGCCTGCCCGAGCCGCTGAGCTTCGCGGTGCGGGCCGGCGAGGTGCTGGGGTTCTTCGGCCTCGTCGGCGCCGGCCGCAGCGAGCTGATGCGGCTGCTCTACGGCGCCGACCCGCGACGCGGCGGCGAGGTGCTGCTGGATGGCCAGC
>JAEKKH010000044.1 GCA_019510465.1 Burkholderiales bacterium | reverse complement strand
GCGCGCATCACGCCCGAGTTCGTGCGCGACGAGGTGGCGCGCGGCCGCGCCATCATCCCGGCCAACATCAACCACCCGGAACTCGAGCCGATGATCATCGGCCGCAACTTCCTGGTGAAGGTCAACGCCAACATCGGCAATTCGGCGACGACGTCGTCCATCGAGGAGGAGGTCGACAAGCTGGTGTGGGCCACGCGCTGGGGTGCGGACACGGTGATGGACCTGTCCACCGGCGCCAACATCCACACCACGCGCGACTGGATCCTGCGCAACAGCCCGGTGCCCATCGGCACGGTGCCGATCTACCAGGCGCTCGAGAAGGTGGGCGGCATCGCCGAGGAGCTGAGCTGGCCGCTGTTCCGCGACACGCTGATCGAGCAGGCCGAGCAGGGCGTCGACTACTTCACCATCCACGCCGGCGTGCTGGCCGAGTTCGTGCCCCTGACGGCGCAGCGCCGCACCGGCATCGTGTCGCGCGGCGGCGCGATCCTCGCCAAGTGGTGCATGGCGCATGGCTGCCAGAACTTCCTGTTCACGCATTTCGAGGAGATCTGCGAGATCATGATGGCCTACGACGTCTCGTTCTCGCTCGGCGACGGCCTGCGCCCCGGCTCGCTGGCCGACGCCAACGACGACGCCCAGATGGCCGAGCTGCGCACCCTCGGCGAGCTCGCGCAGGTGGCGTGGAAGCACGACGTGCAGACGATGATCGAAGGCCCGGGCCACGTGCCGATGCACCTGATCCAGGCCAACATGAGCGAGCAGCTGCGGCTGTGCCACGACGCGCCGTTCTACACGCTGGGCCCGCTGACCATCGACATCTCGCCCGGCTACGACCACATCGCCAGCGCGATCGGCGCCGCGATGATCGGCTGGATGGGCACCGCGATGCTGTGCTACGTGACGCCCAAGGAGCACCTGGGCCTGCCCGACCGCGACGACGTCAAGCAGGGCCTGATCGCCTACAAGATCGCGGCCCACGCGGCCGACGTCGCCAAGGGCCATCCGGGCGCCCGCGCGCGCGACGACGCCATGTCCAAGGCGCGCTTCGAGTTCCGCTGGCACGACCAGTTCAACCTCGCGCTCGACCCCGACACGGCGCGCGAGTACCACGACGCGACGCTGCCCGCCGAGGCCGCCAAGGAGGCGCATTTCTGCAGCATGTGCGGCCCGAAGTTCTGCTCGATGAAGACCTCGCACGAGGTGCGCGAGTTCGCCGCCGCGCAGGCCCACGCCACGCTGGACGCCGCCGGCTCGCAGGCACGCGTCGCCGCCACCGGCCTGACCCGGCGCACGACGCTGGGCAAGCCCTTCGTGCCCATCTACGACGCGGAGGACGAATGACCGCGCGCGGCCGCCGCAGGGGCGAACCCGCCTGCTTGCGCGCAGCGCCGGTCGACGTCATCGACGGCGGACGGGCGACGCCAGGGAGCGTCCGATGAGCCGCATCGGCATCGCGGGCGCCGGCATCGCCGGACGCCTGCTCGCGTTCCAGCTCTCGCGGCTGGGCCACGAGGTCGAGGTGTTCGACCCCGCGCCCGACGCCGGCGCCCCCCAGGGCCAGCAGCCGCATCCGGCCGCGGCCTTCACCGCCGCCGGCATGCTCAGCCCGCTGGCCGAGCTCGAGCACGCACCGGCCGACATCTCGGAACGCGGCTGGCGCTCGCTCGACCTGTGGCCCGGCATCGTCGCGGCGCTCGGCCCGGCCTACGGCACGCCGGGCCTGTTCCGTTGCAACGGCAGCGTGCTGGTGGCGCATCCCGGCGACAGCGGCGCCACGCAGCGCGTGCTCGCGCGACTGAAGGCGGCCAACGCGCGCAGCGCACGCCAGCGCGAGGCCGACGCCGCCGACGCGACGCACCCCACGACGCTGCAGTTGAACGGCCCGCGCGACAAGCCGGCGCTGCGCGACCCGCAGGCGCTCACGCCCGAGATGCTGCGCGAGCTCGAGCCCGCGCTGGTGCACGGCGTGCAGGCCTGGCTGCTGCCCGGCGAGGGCCAGGTCGACGCGTCGCGCCTGCTGCCGGCGCTCGTCGCCGAGAGCCCCGCCGTGCGCTGGCACTGGAGCCAGCGCGTCGTGCACGTCGAGGCGCGCGCCTTGCAGGTGCTGGGACGGCAGACCGCCACCTACGACGTCGCGATCGACACGCGCGGCCTGGGCGCGCGCGGGCAGGGCCTGCCCCTGCGCGGCGTGCGCGGCGAGCTGCTGTGGCTGCATGCGCCGGGCCTCGAGCTGCGCCGTCCGGTGCGCTGCATCCACGCGCGCCATCGCGTCTACCTGGTGCCGCGCCAGGGCGACCACGTGATCGTCGGCGCCACCGAGATCGACAGCGAGGACCGCTCGCCGGTGAGCGTGCGCAGCGCGATCGAGCTGCTCTCGGCGGCGCACAGCATCGTGCCGCAGCTGGCCGAGGCCCGCATCGTGCGGCTGGACACGCACCTGCGTCCCGCCACGCTCGACCAGCGGCCGCACCTGCACTGCGAGCCGGGCCTGATCCGCATCAACGGCCTGTTCCGCCACGGCTTCCTGCTGGCGCCCGCGCTCGTCGAGGAGGCGCTGGAGCGCACGGGCCTGATGCTGGGCGCGCGCCGCCGGGAGACCAGCCATGCGTGAAGGCGAATTGAAGCTCGATCCGCCGCCGGCCAGGACGGCCACGGTGCTGGTCAACGGCCAGCCGCATCCGTGGCATCTCGGCCTGACCTTGGCCGACGTGCTGGCACGGCGCGGCAGCGACGACGAGAACGTCGCCACGGCCGTCAACACGCGCTTCGTGCCGCGCCCGCTGCGCCACGAGACGCCGCTGTGGCCCGACGATCGCGTCGTGGTGTTCGCGGCCATCGTAGGAGGATGACGATGCGGCTCGATTTCTCCGCCGCGGCGCCATCGCCGTGGCGCGTCTATGGACAGCGCCTGGACAGCCGCTTCCTGATCGGCAGCGCCGGCTATCCGTCGCCCGAGGTGCTGGCGCACGCCATCACGGCCTCGGGCGCGCAGGTGGTCACCGTCGGGCTGAAGCGCGAGATCGCCGGCGCCGCGCCGCAAGGCAGCCAGGTGGTGGCGATGCTGCGCGACGTCTGCGCCGCCGCCGGCGCGCGGCTGCTGCCCAACACCGCGGGTTGCCGCAGCGCGCGCGAGGCGGTGCTGCTGGCGCAGATGTCGCGCGAGCTGTTCGACACGCCATGGATCAAGCTGGAGGTGATCGGCGACGAGCACACGCTGCAGCCCGATCCGTTCGAGCTGGTCGACGCCACCGCGCAGCTCGTCGAGCTGGGCTTCGACGTGTTCCCGTACTGCACGGACGACCTCGTCGTGTGTCGCCGGCTGCTGGCCGCGGGCGCGCAGGTGCTGATGCCCTGGGCCGCGCCGATCGGCTCCGGCCAGGGCGTGCTCGATCCCGCCGCGCTGCGCACGCTGCGCGCCCGGCTGCCAGGCGTGCCGCTGATCGTCGATGCCGGCCTCGGCGCACCGTCGCACGCCGCGTTCGCGATGGAGCTGGGCTACGACGCGGTGCTGCTGAATTCGGCGGTCGCGCAAGCCGTGAACCCGCCGCAGATGGCGATGGCGTTCGCGCACGCGATCGCCGCCGGCCGCCTGGGCCACGAGGCCGGGCTCATCGCGCCGCAGGACATGGCCATCCCCAGCACGCCCTGCGGCAACGAACCCATCCTGGTCGATTGAGATGACGATGACACCGGCATCGGCCGCACGGCGGCCCATCGTGTGGACGATCTCCGGCACCGACTCCGGCGGCGGCGCGGGCCTGCACGCGGACACGCGCGCGCTCGACGCCTTCGGCGTGCACGGCGCGTGCGCGGTGGCGGCGGTGACGGCGCAGCACTCGACGGCCGTCACGCGCATCGAGCCGGTACCGGCCGAGGTATTGGACGCCCAGCTCGCCGCGCTGTCGGACGACATGCCGCCCGACGCGATCAAGACGGGCCTGCTCGGAAGCCTGGACAACCTGCGCGTCGTCGCCGGCTGGGTGCGGCGCCTGCGCGAGCGCAGTCCGCAAGGCGCGATCCCGCTGGTCGTCGACCCGGTGTTCGGCGCGACGACCGGCGCCGCCTTCGTCGACGACGCCCTGCGCGCGGCCTACCGCGACGAGCTGCTGCCGCTGGCCACGCTGGCCACGCCCAACGTGGCCGAGGCGCGCGCGCTCGTGCCATCGTCGCAGCTGCTGGGCCCCGAGGCGCTCGCCCGCGCCTGGCGCGCGTTCGGCGTGCGCGCGGTGGCCGTCACCGGGGGCGACTCCAACCGGCTGGCCGACGACGAGATCGAGCACCTGTCCACCGGGAAGCTCGCCTCGCGCCTGGCCGAGATCGACGCCCGCGCCGCGTGGGCACACGACTGGCTCGACGCCGAGCACGGCCTGCGCACCCGCGGCTGGCTGGCGTCGCGCCGCATCGAGACGGCGCACGACCACGGCACCGGCTGCGTGTTCGCGTCGTCGGCCGCGGCCGCGCTGGCGCACGGCTTCGTCGCGGCGGACGCGGTGGTGCTGGCGAAGATGGCCACCTGCGAAGGCCTCCGCCATGCGTACGCGGCCGGTCGCGGCGCCGGCCCGGTGGCGCCGCGCGCGGGCTTCGCGAGCCGGCTCGCCAACCTGCCCGCGTTCAACCCGCTGCCGCACGGCCCCTCGCGCTTCGCGTTCCCCGAGATGCCCGGGCACACGCGCGGCCTGTATGCCATCGTCGATTCCAGCGACTGGGTGGCGCGCGTGCTGGCCGCCGGCGTGCGGCTGGTGCAGCTGCGCATCAAGGACGCGCCGGCCGACGCGCTGGTGCGCGAGATCCGTTCGGCCATCGTCCTCGCGCGCGCGGCCGGCGCCACGCTGATCGTCAACGACCATTGGGAGCTCGCGCTGGAGCTGGGCGCCGACGGCGTGCACCTGGGCCAGGAGGACCTGGATCACGCCGACATCGACGCCCTGCACCATGCCCGGCTGCTGCTGGGGATCAGCACCCACTCGTACTGGGAGGTCTGCCGCGCCCGTGCATGGCGTCCGAGCTACGTGGCCTGCGGGCCGATCCACGCCACCGCCCTCAAGCAGATGCCCTGGATCCCGCAGGGCGACGCCAACCTCGCCTACTGGTGCACGCTGCTGCACGACACGCCCGTCGTCGCCATCGGCGGCATGGACGCCGCGCGCGCGCGTGACGCGATGCGCGCGGGCGCCTGGGCCGTCGCGGTGGTGGGTGCCATCACGCGCAGCGACGATCCGCACGCGGCGCTCGCCGCCTTGCGCGACGCGACCGCCACGACGCCGGCCGAGCCGCACCCGCCGTCGATCGCGCGCAGCACGCTTGCCGCGATCGGGCACTGAAGGCGCCCGCTGTGCGTCGTCCTGCGCGAAATCGCAGGATCGACGCCGGCCGGGACGCGGATCGGCGCCTGGCCGGCCCCTACAATCACCAGCGCCGCCAGGAAGGCGAGCGCCCACGGCGCCGGCACGATGGGAACGGCACGACCCGGCGACGTCATCCTGGATGGATCGCGGCGTCGATCGAACCTCGACACGCACGTCCGGCCGCGGCGGGACGCTCGTCCGGTTGCGGCCTCGCCCGCGAGGTCGACGGGCCGCGCCCGACCCCCTGCCGCCCTTGCCATGCCTTCGTCCGAAACGACTCTCGACAAGCCTGCCCCCGCCATCGCACCGGCCTGGCGGGCGCTCGCCGTCGGCGCGTTGCGCCTGCTGTGGCTCGCGCTGCTGATCCTGCCGGCCACGCGGTCGGTCCCGGCCGCCGAGGCCTGGGCCGTCGACCGGCACATGCTGCTGGGCCTCACGGGCTGGCTGGTGCTGGCCACGCGCCTCATGCTGCCCGCACGCTGGTTCTTCCCGCTGACGCTGCCGCTGGCGCTGCTTGCCAGCTGGTGCGCCGGCGCCGATCTCCTGCGCCACGTCGACCTGCTGGATCTCGCCGCGCAATGGCGCACGTTCCGGCCCGAGGAGGTGCGGTCCGCGCTCGCGCCCTACGTCTTCCTCATCGTGCCGGGCGGCCTCGTGCTGGCGGCCTGGTGCGTGGTGTGCGCGCGCGCGCCGGATGCGCGGCGTGGCGGCCGCGCGCTGGCCGCCGGCGCCGCCCTGATCACCCTCGCGCTGGTGCCCCTGGTGCCGCCGGTGGCCTGGCAGCGCGCGTGGCCGACCGACGTCCTGCTGCTGGCCGCCACCGGCAGCGTCCGCGCCGCACCGCTGCTCGGGCTGCGTCCGCCGCCCGAGTTCACGCCGCGTGATCCGAAGGCCACCTGGCACGGACGCGCGACGAGCAAGGCCGCCCGCCAGACGCTGGTCTTCATCATCGGCGAGAGCGTGCGCGCCGACTACCTGCGCGAGTGCGACGGCCCCGAGCGCATCAGCCCCCTGGGCGATGGCGCGATCGTCGCGTGCGACGTCACGTCCGGCGCGGACGCGACGCACACCTCGGTGCCGCTGCTCGTCTCGCGCGAGATGCCGGGTGGCCCGAACCTGATCTCGCGGGACGCGACGTTCGAGCGTGCGTTCGAGGAGGCCGGATTCGAGACGCACTGGATCAGCGTGCAACCCATCAACGTCGTGTGGCCCGACGCGCGCTTCCAGGACTTCCCGTCGTTCGCCGGCACCGACGAGGCGACGCTGGGCCCGTCGCTGACGGCCGCCCTCGCGCGACCGGCGCCCCGCAAGTCCATCGTGCTGCACGCCGTCAACGCCCACGAGCCCTACTGCAGGCGCTACGACCCCGCGCGGGCACCTTACGCCGCCGACTGTCGGGGCCCGGCCATCATGCCGACGATCGCGTCCGACCCGCAGAACTTGCGCGCGACCTATTCGAACGCCGTCGACGCCTCCGTGCGCTTCGTCAACGGCATCATCACCGAACTGCGCGCCCAGCGCGGCGAGGTGTTCCTGCTGTTCACGCCGGATCACGGGGACAACCTGTACGACGACAGCCGCCACCTGCGCGGCCACGCGATGACCAACCCGACACGCTGGGACGTGCGCGTGCCGGCGATCTTCTGGGCCAACGACGCCTGGCGCGCCGCGCATCCGGCGCAATGGGCCAACCTGCGGGCGCAGGCCGCGGCGCCGCTGATGCATACCGACATGGTGCCGACCTTCCTGGCCGCCGGCGGCGTGTCCTACGACGAGCCGCGCAAGCTGGCGATCGACTTGCTGGACGCCACCGTGCCGGCGCGCCGCCGGACGATCCAGCGCGAGCTGGGCGCGACCACGGACTGGGCGACGCTCGTGCGCGAGGCGCGCTGAGGGCAGCTCGCCGGGCCGCACGGATCGTGACCGCCCGGGCCCGGGCGACGCGGCGCCTCGCACGCCGATTGCCGCTTCGTCGGCCTTGCCGCGACAGGAGCCCTTCGTGGACTGGACCAACTTCAAGCATCTCCTCGACGCCTACGATTTCTCGCTGTTCACGCTCGGCAAGACCGAGATCACGCTGTTCACGCTCCTGAAACTGGCCATCTCGGGCTTCGTGCTGTGGTTCCTGGCCGGCCGCTTCAGCAGCTGGACGCTCAAGCGCCTGCTGGGCCGGTCGAACATGCAGGAGGGCCAGCGCCTGGCCATCGGGAGCCTGGTGCACTACGCCGTGCTGGTGTTCGGCGCCGTCGTGATCCTGCAGAACGCGGGCATCGAGCTGACCGCCTTCGCCATCGTCGGCAGCGCGCTCGGCGTGGGCGTGGGCTTCGGGCTGCAGAACATCATCAGCAACTTCATCAGCGGTCTGATCGTGCTGCTGGAGCGGCCCATCGAGATCGGCGACCGCATCGAGGTTTCCGGCGTCGAGGGCGTGGTGCGCGAGATCGGCGCGCGCCGCACGACGGTCGTCACGCCCGACGACATCGCGATCCTGGTGCCGAACCAGAGCTTCATCACGAGCAACGTCACGAACTACGTCTACCTGAAGGAGTGCGTCCGCATCCGCGTGCCGGTGCCCATCGCCCCGGGGCAGGACATCCGGCGCGTCGAGGGCCTGCTGCTGGCGGCCGCCAGGCGCGGCCCCGTGCTGCCCGACCCCGCGCCGCAGGTGGCGATCACCGCGGTCACGGCGTCGGCGGTGACGCTCGAGATCTGGGCCTGGTACGAGGCGCTCCGGTTCGCCAAGTCGGACGTCCTGAGCCAGGTCTACTTCGAGGTCATCGACGAACTCGCTCGCAACGAGGTGAAGCTGGCCGGCTGAGCCATCGCCGCCCCTCTTCGACGGCAACGCGGGCCGCCGCGCGGCCCGCGCCGCCGCCCTCAACGGCGCAGCGACCGGCGCGTCGAGTTCAGGCCGTCGGACAGGATCACCTCGAACGAACCGCCCGCGGGCAGCTCGACGGTGGACAGCTGCGCGCTGCCGCCGCGCAGGTCCTGCGCCAGCGTCAGGCGCTGGCCGTCCGGGCCGACCCAGGTGACGGTCGCGAACGCGTCGGCGCGCGCGTCCCAAGTGACGATCGCCTGGCCCGCGGCTTCCCTGACCTGCGGCGGCACCGCCTCGTGCGCGGACTGCAGCGTGGCGCGCTCGCCGGCGGCGGCCCGCTGGACCAGCGTCCTGCCCTGGTGCAGCACGGTGATGCTCTGCACCTCGCCCGTGTTGGGGATCGCGACGCGGAAGTGCTGCGTCTTGAGGTCGTGGTCCAGCTGCAGCGGCGCGAAGGGGTAGTCGGCGCTGCCGGCGGCCGTGACCACGCGCAGCACGTATGCGCCCGAGGCCGCCGCGTCGGGGCGTCCGACGAAGGACTTGACCGGGTTGAGCGTCGTCGCGCTCGCGCCGATCTCGCCGCTGACCAGCAGCAGTTCGCGCGGCTCGCCGGCCGGCGTCGACGGCGCGGCCGCCACGGATTGCGCCGAGGCCTTGAGCGTCTTGTTGCCGGGGTAGAGCCAGGCCTGCATGACGGTGTAGTTGTAGTCCGAGAACACCTGGCCGCCGCAGTAGCTCATGATGTCGTGGCGATCGGTCGGGCGCGGGTCGTAGAAGCTCTTCTCGTCGGCCAGGTAGGGCCAGACGACGCGGCCGGGCTTGCTGAGGTTGGCGTCCGGGTACGGGTAGTTCGGATCGGGGTTGCCGGCGCCGCCGCAGGCCGCATGCTGCAGCGAGAAGTTGTGGCCCAGTTCGTGCGAGGCCACGTCGCGCACCGAGGTGGGCGCGCTCGGCATGTCGAAGCCGACGGCGGCGCTGCCGCCGATGTAGCCCAGGCCCGCCAGCCCCCACGTGCGCTTGGGGATGAAGCCGAAGTAGTGATCCTGCGAGCCGGCGCCCTCCAGCGAGTGCAGGTCGGCGAGCTCGCCCAGGACCTTGCCGTAGGCGTCGCTCCACGCGTCCTCGTTGGCGGGGAAGGTGGTGACCTTGGCCGAGGTATAGGTCGGATGCTGCTGCGTCACGACGCTGGACACCGGGAACAGCGACTGCAGGTGCGGTGCGAGGTCGGCCGGGCGCTGGCCTGCGGTGCCCGCGATGTTGATCGAGATCGGCACGAACTTCATCGGCACGCCGCCGCCGACCTTCGGGGCCAGCGTGGTGGCGGGCGCGGAATCGAGCTGCACGGACAGGCGCAGGCCCGACCTGACGGCGTCCGCGGGGACGGTCGCGGTGTAGGCATCGGCGAAGCTCGGCACGGCCGGCACGGCGGTGGGCAGGGCCGCGGTCGGCGCGGTCATCAGCACGTCGCTGGAGCTGCCGCCGTTGACGTTGTCGATGTGCAGGCGCACCACCGGCCTGGTCGCGCCGGCCGTGGTGGCCACCGCGTTGACCTTCAGCAGCACCGGCTTGTTGGCGACCAGCACGAGCGCCGCGTCGTCGCTGTTGAACAGCTGCGACTGCGCGAGCTGGATCGTGCCCACCTTGGAGGTGGCGGGCGCGGGCGCCACGATCCTGTACGACGAGGCCTGGTCGTTGAAGCCCAGCGAGACGAGGTTGGCCGCGTCGCCCTGGAGCACCAGCGTCTTGCCGCCGTAGTTGATGTCCCAGTACAGCGTGAGCTTGTAGCCCGCCGCGACCTTCACCGACGAGACACGGTCGTTCCAGCTGCCGCCGATCCAGCTGCTGTCGGCGGTGGCGCAGAAGCTCGCGCCCTGGTAGTTGACGTGCTCGTAGAAGCACACCGGCGTCGCGGCGGCGGCGGTGGCCATGGCGGCGGCGCTGTCCGCGGTGGTGCCCGCCGATTGGGGCGAAACGTCGGTCGACGACGCGCCGTTGCCGCCGCCGCAGGCCGCGAGCAGCGCCGCCGTGACGACGGACAGCGGGAAGGCCAGCGCGCGCGGGAAGCCGGCAGCCGGGGCGAGGAGGTGACGTGAGTTCAAGGCAGGTCTCCGAAAGGATGGTTGGCACCGACTGCAAGACAGCGCGGCCGTCCCGATCGGGACTCGATCCTCGGGTGGCGCGCGAGCCTCGACGTAACCCGGTGCTCGCGCTTGTAAAGGTTTCGTAACTGAAACCTGGCGCTTCGGCGAGCATTTGCACGAAAGCGCTTTCACGCCAAACGGCGATACCTCCCTGGGTAGCCTCTCGCCCGCACTCGCCCGAAAGCCGGCTGAACGCCGACCGCGTCGCGCTCACGCCTCGTCACCGATTTGCGAAGGCATCCCCCAAGAACTTGGGACGTCCCAACCAGCAGGGGGTCAGGTCTTGAACGTTGCGGGGTCAGGTCTTGAATCACGTCATTCACGCCTCTGGTCAGGCCGGGGGTCAGGCAAGGGGTCAGGTCTTGAACGTTGCAGGGTCAGGTCTTGAATCACGTCATTCACGCCTCTCGCGCGGCCAAACACCCGCAAAACGCACTCATGCGCGCAGCAGACTCCGGCCCCGCGACCCATAAGCTCGAACGATGACGCGACCCCTTCGAATCGAATTCCCCGACGCCATCTACCACGTCACTTCGCGAGGCGATCGGCAAGAGCCGATCTTCCGAGACGACAGCGACAGGCAACGCCTTCTCGACGTCATCGACCGTGCCATGGGACGCCTGGACGCCGAGATGTTGGCGTTCTGCCTCATGGGCAACCACTACCACTTCGTGCTTCGCACGCGTCGACCGAATCTCTCTCGCCTGATGCGCCAGATCAACGGCGAATACACGCAGGCTTTCAACAGGCGTCATGCGGTGACCGGACATGTATTCCAGGGACGATTCCACGCCGTCGTCGTCGACAGGGACGCGTACTTGCTGGAGGTCTGCCGCTATGTCGAGCTGAATCCGGTGAGAGCCGGGTTGGCGGCCACGGCCGACGCCTGGCCCTGGAGCAGCTACCGCGCGCATATCGGCATGGCGCGCGGGCCGTGGTGGCTGGCAACGGCGACACTGCACAGCCACCTGCTGGGTCGCGAAGCCATGAATCAGGACGATCGTCGCCAAGCCCGGGAGCTGTATGCGAACGCCGTCGCGGCAGGACTCGACGCAGATCCGTGGAAGCTGCATCTACGCCAGGAAATCTATCTGGGTGAGGAAGCGTTCGTTGCCGATACCCGGGCGCGAGCCACCGCGGAGCGATTGCGCAGTCCGGACATCGCGAAGATCCAGCGAACCCTGGAAAACACGCTGGCCGAGTGGCTGACGCCGGAGCGAACGCGGGACGAGGCCTTCCGTCTCGCCTACGCGCAGGGCGGCATGACCATGGCGGAGATCGCGCGACAGGCCGGGATGTCCGTTTCGGGCGTCAGTCGCATCATCGCGATCGCGGAGCGACTGCACGAATCAAGACCTGACCCCGCAACATTCAAGACCTGACCCCATCCAGGGTCGCCTCGATCCAGCCGCGCAGGCTGTTGAAGAACGCCACCGCCTCGGCCCGGGCGAGGTCTTCGCGCCGCAGCACCGCTTCCTCGATCGCGCCTTCGCGCAGCAGGCGCGCGCGCGCGATGCCCGGCAGCAGGCCGCACGAGAGCGCCGGCGTCAGCCAGCGTTCGCCGATGCGCAGCGCCACGTTCCCGCGCGTGAATTCCGTCAGCTCGCCGCGCTCGTTCCACAGCAGGGTGTCGAAGACCTCGTCGGCCGCGGGCGCGAAGGCGTCGTAATGCACGCGCCGCGTCGTCTTGAAGCGGACGAACTCGCCGGTGCTGTCGGTCAGCGGGCGGTCGGCCAGGCGCACGCGCACGCGCACGCGCACGGGCGATGGCGTGGGCGCGAGCGCGAACGCCTGGGCGCGCGCGACGCCCGTGCGTGACGCGAGGAGGCGCACGCGCCAGCGCCCGCTCGCGTGCGTGGCGCGCAGCGCATCGAGCGCCGCGCGCGCGGAGTCGAGCGGCGACGCGAACGCGAAGTGCGCCGCGGCCTCGGCCATGCGGGCGAGGTGCGCGTCGGCGTCGACGAACGCGCCGTCCTCCAGCCGCAGCGTCTCCAGCAGCTCGAAGGCCCGGCTCGCGCGGTCGACGAAGGCGCGCTTGTGGCGCCATTCGTCCCACTCGCCGGCGGCGGTGGCGTCGGCCGTGATGCCGCTGCCGATGCCGCAGCGCACGTGCGTCGTCGCCCCTTGCTCGCGCAGCGCCAGCGTGCGGATCGGCACGTTGAACGTGGCCGCGCCGCCGGGCTGCACGACGCCGATCGCACCGCAGTAGATGCCGCGCGGCTCGGGCTCGAGCTGGCGGATCAGGCGCATCGCCTGCACCTTGGGCGCGCCCGTGATGGAGCCGCACGGGAACAGCGCGCCGAACACCTGTTCCAGGGTGGTGCCGGGGCGCGACGCGGCGACCACGTCGGAACTCATCTGCCACACGGTGGGCCAGGCCTCGGTGTGGAACAGGCGCGGCACGCGCACCGAATGCGGCGTGGCCAGGCGCGAGAGATCGTTGCGCAGCAGGTCGACGATCATCAGGTTCTCGGCGCGCTCCTTGGCGGCCGTGCGCAGGAACTGCGCTTGCGCGGCGTCGTCCTCCGGCGTCGCGCCACGCCGCGCGGTGCCCTTCATCGGGCGCGCCAGCAGGCGGCCGTCGCGCCAGTCGAAGAACAGTTCCGGCGAGACGGACAGGAGGCGATCGTCCGGGTGCGAATCGTCGCCAAGGTCGAGGTAGGCCGCATAGGCATTCGGCTGCGCCCGGCGCAAGGCGGCGAACAACGCGAGCGCATCGCCCTGCAACGTGCCGGTGAGCGGCGCCGTGGCATTGACCTGGTAGACCTCGCCGTCGGCGATCGCGCGCAGGATCTCGGCGATCACCGCGTCGAAGGCGTCGCGCTGCGGGCCGCCGGTCCAGGTCACCGTGGCGCTGCCGTCGTTCTCGAAGATCGCGTCGCCGGACAAGGGCGCGTCGTACACCGCGAACGCCGCGAGCGGGCGCGCGGGATCGGACGGCGGGTGCGTCTCGAAGGCCTCGTCGAACGCGCCCGCGGCCTCGTAGCAGAGGTAGCCCACGCACCAGGCTCCCGCATGCGCCAGCGCCTCCACGCGCGCGAGCAGCGGCGCCACGTCGTCCTGGCTCGTCGCGCGCAGTGTCTCGCGCGGGGCGCCGAACGCGAGGCGCAACGGCGCGGCGCCGGCGTCGGGCGAGCGGAAGTCGATCAGGGCGGTGGGACGGATCCCGGGTGGGGACATGCGCGGGCGTGCTCGTGGCAGACCGCGCAGTTTAGCGAGGCCGCTCAGCGGAACATCATGAGCATCTGCTCGAGCGCCGCCGTGAACGGCCCCTGCAGCAGCGGCAGCGTGAACATCACGCCCACCAGCCCGACGCCCAGGGTGATCGGGAAGCCGACCGAGAAGATGCTGATCTGCGGCGCCACGCGGGCGATGATGCCCAGCATCATGTTGACGAACAGCAGCATGGCGATCAGCGGCAGCGCGATCCACAGCCCCAGCCGGAAGATCTCCGCGCCCCACGTCTCGGGCCGCACGGCGTGCAGGAACGCGAACGGCTCGGAACCGACGGGGAACGCGACCAGGCTCTGGACGACGGCGTCGATCACCAGCAGGTGGCCGTTCATCGCGATGAACAGGAAGGCCACCATCGTGGAGAACAGGCTGCTCGTGGCGGTGGCCTGCTGCGCGGTGGCGGGATCGAAGAAGCCCGCGAAGTTCAGGCCCATCTGCAGGCCGATGACCTCGCCCGCGAACTCGATCGCCGTGAAGATGATGCGCACCGCAAAGCCCAGCGACAGGCCGACCAGCACCTGCTGCACCACGAGCAGGATCGCGGCGGGCGAATCGAGCGGCACGTTGGCGGCGGCGGTCGGGGCGGCGGCCCCGGCCACGCCGATCGCGATGAAGAACGCGAGCGCGATGCGCACGCGGATCGGCACGTTGCGCTGGCCCAGCACCGGCATCGACGAGAACAGCGCCAGCACGCGGATGAACGGCCACAGCACCGGCACCAGCCAGGCCATGATCTGGACTTCGCTGAGCGAGATCATTGTCGAACGGTCGATCGGCTATCGGACAGACGGCGACCCATGTCGCGCCCGGGCGCTCCGGAGCGACGCGAGCGGGGTCGTCATGAAGCGGCTTGCGGCAGCGACAGCAGCACGCTGCGCAGGTACTCGACCAGCGAGGTCAGCATCCACGGCCCGGCCACGCCCAGCACCGCGACGGCGGCCAGCAGCTTGGGCACGAAGGTCAGCGTCGCCTCGTTGATGGACGTCGCGGCCTGGAAGATGCTCACCAGGATGCCCACGACCAGCACCACCAGCAGCACCGGCGCGGCGACGGTCAGCAGCGTGTAGAGGGCCTGCTGGCCGACGGTGAAGACTTGTGCGGCGTCCATGGAGGGTGCGGTTCCTGCGTTGGGGAGATGGCGTCATGTTGCCGGCATGGCGCCGGCGCGAGAGGTCGATAAGCGGGGCGTTCCCGCCTTACGTCGCGAAGCTCGCCGCGAGCGACCCCAGCAGCAGGTTCCAGCCGTCGGCCAGCACGAACAGCATCAGCTTGAACGGCAGGGCCACGAGCACCGGCGACAGCATCATCATGCCCAGCGACATCAGCACGCTCGCCACGATCATGTCGATGATCAGGAACGGGATGAAGATCAGGAAGCCGATCTGGAACGCCGTCTTCAGCTCGCTCGCCACGAAGGCCGGCACCAGCACCTTGAACGGCACCGCGTCGCCCTTGACGTCGGCCGGCAGCCTGGCCAGCTTGGCGAACAGCTGCACGTCGGACTGGCGCGTCTGCTTGAGCATGAACTCGCGCATCGGCACCTGGCCCTTGTCGAGCGCGTCGTTGAAGCTGATCTGGTTGGCCTGGTAGGGCGCCCAGGCCTGCGTGTAGACCTTGTCGATCGTCGGCGACATCACGAAGAACGTCAGGAACAGCGACAGGCCGGTGATGACCTGGTTGGGCGGCGCGGCCTGCGTGCCGATCGCCTGGCGGAACAGCGACAGCACGATCACGATGCGGGTGAAGCCCGTCATCATCAGCAGGATCGCGGGCAGGAAGGTCAGCGCCGTGAAGAACAGCAGCGTCTGGATCGGCACCGAGAAGTTGGTGCCGCCACCGCCGGCGCCCACCAGCAGCGGCAGGCTGGGACCGTTGGCGGCCGGCGCGGCCTGCGCGGCGGCGAGCACGGGCAGGACGAGGACGGCGGCAGCCGCAGCGAGCTTGACGAGCTTACGCATCGCGAGCGCCCCCCTGCGAGCCGGAGGCGCCGCGCCAGCGGGCGATCAGCTGGTTGACGGCGGCGGTGTGCGCGGGCGCGGGCGGCGCGGCGGGGGTGTCGGGAGCGGGATAGCTCGCGAGCTGCGCGACGCGCTCGCCGGTGACGCCCAGCACGAGCCAGTGGCGCTCGACGCCGACGGCGATCTCGACCACCGTCACGCGCTGGGAAGTGCCCAGGCTCAGCTGCGCGACGTGCCGCAGCACGTTGCCCTGCGGGCCGCCGGCGCCGCCGAGGCCGGCGCGCTTCATCAGCCAGAGCGCGACCGGGATCATCGCGATCACGAACAGGAAGGCCACGAGGGGCATGAGGGACGTCGTCATGGTGTTTCTCTGTGTCGACCGGCGCATCGAGGCGCGGAAGCGTGCGGGTGGCCTGCGCCACCGGGCAGGGCGGCGATCAGGTGCGGCTCAGGCGGCGCATGCGCTCGCTGGGTGTCACGATGTCGGTCAGGCGGATGCCGAACTTGTCGTTGACGACCACCACCTCGCCCTGCGCGATCAGGAAGCCGTTGACCAGCACGTCCATCGGCTCGCCGGCCAGCGCGTCGAGTTCGACGACCGAGCCCTGCGCCAGCTGCAGGATGTGCTTGATCGGGATGCGGGTGCGGCCCAGCTCCACGGTCAGCTGCACCGGGATGTCCAGGATCATGTTGAGGTCGTTGCCGGCCCCGCTGATCCCTTCGGTCGATGCGAAGTTGGTGAAGTTGGCCGGCGCGACCGTCTCGGTCTGCACCGCGCCGCTCATGCCGCCGACCGGCTCCGACTTGGACTCCGCGAGCGCGGCGGCCCACTCGGCCGCCATCGCGTCGTCGTCGCTCATCTCTTCAGTTGCCATGGCCATCTCCCAGCCAGCTCAGGTTCGAGCTGGTCAACAAGCGATCGATCTTGATCGCGTACTTGCCCGCGGACGTGCCGTAGTGGCAATCGAACACCGGGACGCCGTCGACCTTGGCCTGGATCATCGGATCCAGGTCCAGCTCGACGAAGTCGCCGGGCTTGAACGACAGCAGTTGCTCCACCGTCGCCGGCGCGGAGCCCAGCTCGGCGACGAGGTCCACCTCGGCCGACTGGATCTGCGCCTTCAGCAGGTTGACCCAGCGGCGATCGGGCTCCACGGAGTCGCCCTGGATCGTCGAGTACAGGACGTCGCGGATCGGCTCCAGCGTCGAATACGGAATGCAGAAGTGCACCGACCCCGACGTCTCGCCCACTTCGAGCGTGAAGCTGGAGGCCACGACGATCTCGCTGGGCGTGGCGATGTTGGCGAACTGCGGCTGCATCTCCGAGCGCTGGTATTCGAGGTCCAGCGGATAGATGCCCTGCCAGGCGTTGCGGTACTCGGTGATGATGCAGTCGACCAGGCGCTGTATCACGCGCTGCTCGGTCGGCGAGAAGTCGCGGCCCTCGATGCGCGTGTGGAACTTGCCGACGCCGCCGAACAGCGCGTCGATCACCGCGAACACCAGGCTCGGGTCGCACACGATCAGGCCGGAGCCGCGCAGGGGTCGCACCGAGACGATGTTGAAGTTGGTCGGCACCACGATCTCGCGCAGGAAGGCCGAGTACTTCTGCACCTTGATGCCGTTGATCGAGACTTCCGGGCTCTTGCGGATGAAGTTGAACAGGCCGATGCGGATGTTGCGCGCGAAGCGCTCGCCGATGATTTCCATCGTCGGCATGCGGCCGCGGACGATCCGCTCCTGGTTGGCCAGGTCGTAGTTGCGGATGCTGCCTTCGACCTGCTCTTCCTGCTCGAGCTTCTGGCTTTCGCCCGTGATGCCCTGCAGGAGGGCATCGACCTCGTCTTGCGAAAGGATCTGCTGGTTCATGGCTGCGCCGTGTTCAGGAGAACGTCCGTGCCGTCACTGGATGATGAAGCTGGAGAACTGCACCGAGCGGATCGGGGCGTTCGCGTTCGCGTTCTCGGCAGGCTTCTTCTTCTTTTTCCTGGCCGGCGCCGTGGCGGCAGACGCGCCGTCGGCCGCCGGAGCCGGCACCGCGTCGTCGTCCTCGTCCACGTCCTCGCCCATCGCCCTGAGCGCCTCGCGGCGGATCTGCCTGGCCAGCAGTTCCTTGCCCTCGCCGCCCGACAGGTCGGCCGACGACTTGTGCGCGAGCAGCAGAAGGATGTTGTTGCGGATCGCCGGCAGGTAGGTCTTGATCTCGTCGCCGGCATGCTCGTCGGGCACCTCCAACACGATGCCGATCTGCGCGTAGCGGTCGGCGTCGTGGTCGGCCAGGTTCACCACGAAGGCGTCCATCGGCACGAAGACGGGCTTCTCGCCCTTGTCCCTTTTCTTCTCGTGCTTGACCGGTGCCGCGTCGGCGGCGTCGCCGTCCTCGGCCGCGGCAGCCTCGGCGGCCGCCTTCTGCTTCTTCATGTAGACGAGCGCGCCCACGCCGCCGCCGCCCAGCACGAGCGCCGCGACGGCGACCATGAGGATCAGCTTCTTCTTGCCGCCCGACTTGGTAGGGACGACATCTGCGGCAGCGGCTGCAGCGGACATGGACACGGCTCCTGACGAATTTATGGAACGCGCACATGGGCGCGCATCGTTGGAGACGATTATTGGGAGCCGGGCACCATTCGAATGACTCGAAAAGCGGCAGAAAAACCGTCAGCCCCTACAGTCGCGCCACGAATCGCCGAGGGTGGCCGGGAGGCCTGGCCTC
>JAEKKH010000243.1 GCA_019510465.1 Burkholderiales bacterium | reverse complement strand
TGGGGCAGCGCCTCGAAGCGGGCGATCTCGCCGCCCTGGAACGGGCCGCCCTGCTGGGCCAGCGAATGCACCGAAGCCGGCGACAGGCCGCGCAGGTAGGCGGGCTCGACCGCCGTGAGCCAGCGCTTGGCCGCCACGTGCAGGCGGATGGGTTCGACGACGGCCGGCGGGAAATCGCGCACCAGCACCGCGACGCCGCGCAGCTCGTGCACGTCGTCGACGTCGGCCATCTCGCCGGCCTCGGCGATCGCGACGAAGTGGCCGACATCGTGCAGCAGCGCCGCAGCCACCAGCGACGCGTCGGCGCGGGCGTCCTCGGCCAGCTGCGCGCACTGCAGCGCATGGGACAGCGCGCTGACGGACTCGCGGCGGTGGCCCTCGTAGGACGTCGCGCCATGCAGCGCGAACCAGTGCTCGATCCGGTCGATGATGTCGGAGGGCATGGATCTCCAGGAGGGTTTCGCAGGGTCAGATGAGGCGCTTGCGCACCTGGGCCGAGACCATGTCGATCAGCGACACGGCCACGATCAGCAGCACCAGGACGAACGCCGTCTTGCCGTACTCGAAGCCGCGGATGACGTCCCACAGCACGGCGCCGATGCCGCCGGCACCCACGATGCCCAGCACCGACGCGGAGCGCACGTTGGACTCGAAGCGGTACAGCGTGAACGACACCCACAGCGGCACGACCTGCGGCACCACGCCGTAGAACACGACGTTGAGCGGATGCGCGCCGGTCGCGCGGATGCCCTCGGCCGGCCGCGGGTCGCTGGCCTCGACCGCCTCGGCGAACAGCTTGGCCAGCACGCCGGTGGTGTGCACCCACAGCGCGAGCACGCCGGAGAACGGCCCCAGGCCGACCGCCGTCACGAACAGCAGGGCGAACACCATCTCGTTGATCGCCCGGAAGGCGTCGAGGACGCGGCGTACGGGGTGGTGTATCCACCAGGGCGTCAGGTTGGCCGACGCGAGCAGGCCCAGCGGGATCGAGCAGGCCACCGCCAGCGCGGTGCCCCACAACGCGATCTCGAAGGTGACCAGCAGCTCCCTCAGGTCGTCGGCCCAGTCCGTGACGCGCGGCGGGAAGAAGCCGCTCAGGAACTCGCCGATGTTGCCGCCGGAGCGCACCAGCTCCATCGGCTTGATGTCGGCGCCCTTCCAGCTGCCGGCCAGCAGCGCCAGCATCACGCCCCAGAACAGCAGGCGCTGCAGCGAAGCACGTGGCGGCGGCGGGACGGTGCCTGCAGCGGCGGCGGCAGTCGGCGAGGTCACGGCGGCGTCAGCAGCGGATCACCTGGCGCTGGCGACCTGCTTGCCGAGCTCGGCCAGCTTCGCATCGATGTCGGCCAGCTTCTTCGCCTTGTCGGCGGCGCCCAGCGTGGCGTCGGCCTCGGCCGCGGCGCGGGCGCGCGCCAGCTCGATCTGGCGGATCGGCACCAGCTGCGCGTTGGACGAGGCGCGAAAGCCGCTGTACTCGATGTTGGCGAGGATGCCCTTCTCGCGCGCGTCCCTGCCGTAGCCCAGCAGGAAGTCGCGGATCTGCTTCTTGCTGCCGTCGTCGAGATCCTTGCGCCACACCAGCGGGTCGCTGGCGATCAGCGGCGAGCGCCAGATCTCGCGCACCTGCCTGGCCTGCTCCGGATGCGTCTGTTCGAAGCGCTGCAGGTTCTCGGTGTTGTTGGTGGCGACGTCCACCTGCTTGTTGACGACGGCCAGCAGGTTGGTCTCGTGGCTGGCCCGCAGCGTGCGCTTGAAGTCCTTCAACGGGTCGAGCTTGGCCGGGCCGAACGCGTAGAACGACGGCACGGCGGTGCCGCTGGTGGAGTTCGGGTCGCCGAAGCCGAGCGTCAGGTTCGCGTGGTTCCTCCACACGTCGTCCAGCGTGCGGATCGGGCTGTCCTTGTTGACGATCATGACGCCGTAATAGCCCTCGGTGCCGTCCTTGGCCACGATCTTGGCGAAGATCTCGCCGCCGGAGCGGTCCACCGCCTCCATCGCCGACTTGTTGCCCATCCACGCGACCTGCACCTTGTTGAAGCGCATCGCCTCGATGACGCCCGCGTAGTCGGTGGCGAAGAAGGCGTTGATCTTCAGGCCGGTCTGCTTCTGCATGTCGTCCAGGAGCGGCTGCCAGGCGCTCCTGAGGTTGGCCGACGACTCGGTGGCGATGAGGCCGAAGTTGACCTCCCGGGTCTGCGCCTGCGCGCCGGTGAACCACAGCGCGGAGGTGGCGGCGAACACGGCCAGGGCGTTGCGACGGATCATGGAAAGCTCCTCGGGTTGGCGAAAGGGGGACGGACTCAGGCGACGCGCAGCGCGACGTCGGCGAACACGGGTTCGGCAGCCGGCTCGACCGCCGGCGCGGGACGCATGGGCAGCAGCTCGTCGATCTGCGCGCCGTACAGCTCGCGCAGCCGCGCCGGCGTCAGCGCGCGCGTCGGGCCGTCGAACACGACGCGGCCCTCGTGCAGCGCGATCGTGCGCGGGCAGAACGCGAAGGCGAACTCGACCTGGTGCAGCGATACCAGCACCGTCACGCCGACGTCGCGGTTGACGTCGGCCAGCGACTGCATCACCTTGCGGCTGGCCTCGGGGTCGAGCGAGGCGATCGGCTCGTCGGCCAGGATGATCTGGGCGCCCTGCACCAGCGCGCGCGAGATCGCCGCGCGCTGCTGCTGGCCGCCCGACAGCGTCGACGCGCGCTGCCACGCGAGCCGCGCGATGCCCACGCGCGACATCGCCTCGTGGGCGCGCGCGACCTCGGCGGCCGGGAAGCGCCGCAGCAGCCCGCGCCACAGCGGCAGGCGATGCAGCGCGCCGGCCAGCACGTTGACCATCACCGGCAGGCGCTCGACAAGGTTGAACTGCTGGAAGACGACGGCCACGCGCGACCGGGTGGCGCGGACATCGCGCGCCACGCGCCCGCCCTGCTGCACGCGACGCCCCAGCACGTTGACGCTGGACGTCGTCCCCGCGTCCGCACGCTGCAGCCCGTTCAGATGCCGCAGCAGCGTCGACTTGCCCGAACCCGACGCGCCGAGCAACGCCACCATCTCGCCGCGCCGCACCTGCAGCGACACGTCGCGCAGCGCGGGCGCGCCGCCGAAGGTCTTGTGCAGCTGGCGTACGTCGATCGCGAGGTCGTCCATGGGAGGGCTCCAGGGCACGCAGGGGCGCACGCCGGGGGCAATCATCTAGACGAGGTGTGACCGATCCGTGAATGCGCCATGACATGTCGATTTCAGGTTCCGGAATGCGGCGCCGCTTTTACATTGGCATACGCAACGCCGCGGAACCGGCGCTGAACGAACGCACTCCATCGCTTCGGAACGCAGGACGGAGCAAGGACGATGAGCAGCGACATCGACACGGCACTCGAGGCCGAGATCACCCGCCGCGCGATCGCGCTGGGCATCGCGACGCGGCAGCCGCGCGAGGGCTCGCGTGCGGCGCGCCTGGCCGCGCGCCTGTACGCGGGCGCGACGGCGGTTCAGCGCTCGCGCATCGTCACGACCCTGTGCAGGCCGCTGGGCCCGCTCGCGCTGGTCGCGGTCGCGTCGGGCGCGTTCGCGGGCCTGCTCGGCCGCGCGAGCGCGCTCGGCAACCCGTGGCAGATCGACGACCTGGCCGGCTTCACGCGCGACCAGGTGTTCGAGCTGGCACGCTTCGTCGAGCAGGCGAACCCCGAGGCGTTGCAGCAGGTGGCCGGCAGCGTCGCCCGCAACCCCTGGGGCGTGTCGGCGCTGGGCGCGGCGGCGGCCGTGCTGCTGGCGATGGCGGTGCGCCATCCGGACGATCCGGCGCCGCCGGCTGCGCAGGCGGCCTGATCGCGTTGCCCCGACAATGGGGCATGTCCGCCGCCGACGATGCCGCCCACGCCCCCGACCCGGCCTCGCCGCGCCATCGCTGGCACTTCCGGGTGCTGGCATCGACGGCGGCCACGCTGCGGCTGTGGCTGTGGGCCGCGGCGGCCGGCGCGGCGGCGGCCGCCTCCACGCTGGCCTTCCGCTGGCTGACGCTGCAGATCGAGTGGCTGGGCACGGGCCAGAGCAGCGACCTCGTCGAGGCCGCGCGCGCCATCCCCGCCTGGCAGCGGCCCATCGTGTGCGCCGCCGGCGGCGTCCTGTCGGGCCTGGTGCTGCAATACGGCGCGCGCTGGGTGGCGCGCAGCAGGCAGGGCGACCACTACCTCGACTATATCGATGCCGCCCGGCAAGGCAGGGTCGACCTCAACGACCGCGCCAACCTCGTGCGCACCGTGTCCGCGGCGCTGTCGATCGGCACCGGCGCGTCGATCGGCCGCGAAGGCCCGATGGTGCAGCTCGCCGCCTGGGCCTCCGCGTGGCTCGCGCGCATCGTGCCGATCCGGCCCGAGCAGCGCAGCGCGATCATGGTGTGCGGCATCGCGGCGGGCATCGCGGCGGCGTATCACGCGCCGGTGGCCGGCGTGGTGTTCGTGCTGGAGCTCGCGCTCGGCTTCTTCGCGCGCCACACGGTCGCGCCGGTGCTGATCGCCTCGGGCACCGCCAGCGCGCTGGTCTACGTGATGGTCGACCCGAAGCCGCTGTACGTCACGAGCCCGATCGCGATGCTGCCGTCCAGCATCCTGTTCACGCTGGTCGCCAGCCTCGCCTTCGGCGGCTTCGGCTGGGGCTTCCTGCTGCTGGTCGAGCGCAGCCGCGCCCTGTTCGGCCGCCTGCATTCGCCCGCATTGCGGCTGGGCGTGGGAGGACTGCTGGTCGGTGCGCTGTCGGCCTTCGTGCCGGAGGTCTGGGGCAACGGGTACAGCGCCGTGGAGCGCGCGCTGGCGGGCACCGAGGCCTGGCAGTGGCTCGCGCTGGTGCTCGTGACCAAGGTCGTGGCCACGTCGTGGAGCTCGGGCAGCGGCGCGATCGGCGGCATGTTCACGCCGTCGCTGTTCGTCGGCGCCGCGGCGGGCGGCGTGCTCGCGCAGCTGGCCGCGCTGTGGCTGCCCACCGCGTGGGTGGGCGACCCGCGCTCGCTGGTCGTCATCGGCATGGCCGCGGTGCTCACCGCCGCCACCCACGCGCCGTTGATGGCCATCACGATGGTGCTGGAGATGACCAACGAGTTCCAGCTGACGGTGCCCGTGATGCTCGCCTGCGCGGTCTCGTACGCGATCAGCACGCAGTTCGGCGCCAAGCCGCTGTACGGCAACCCGATCGAGGCGCGGGCCCATGCTCGCGGTGTGGCCAGGTACCCTTGGCCGTATTCCGACCGCACGCGTCCATGCGATACACGATCTGCCCCTGCAGCCGAGCCGACGACAGCGGCTGGATGGCCCTGCGCCGCGCGCTGTTCCCTCGCCACGACGCGGCGTCCCTGCGCGCGGAGATGGATCGCTTCGTCGCGCAGCCCGATCGCCATGCACAGTTCCTCGTGATCGACGAGGACGGCTCGCCGGCGGGCCTGGCCGAGATCTCGCTGCACGCCGACCCTGCGCCCGGCGCGCTCGGCGCGCCGGTGGCCTTCCTCGAGGCGATCTACGTCGTGCCGCATGCGCGCCGGCACGGGCTGGCGCGCGCGCTCGTCACGCACGCCTGCGCGTGGGCCCGCGCGCAAGGCTGTTGCGAATTCGCTTCCGACGCCTTGCTGGGCAACGCCGACGGCCTCGCGCTGCATCGGGCGCTGGGCTTCGAGGACGCGACGCGAATCGTCCGCCTGCGCCAGCGGACGGCGGGATAACGCGATCCCGGCTCAT
>JAEKKH010000242.1 GCA_019510465.1 Burkholderiales bacterium | reverse complement strand
ATGACCTTCTGGGCGCGCTCGAACAGCTGCTCATTAGTGGACACTGCGCGAGCCTCCGACTTCGGTCGGATCGTCCGACAACGCGTCTTCCACGGTCTGCTCGCCGTCCTCGTCCTCGCCGGGCGGCAGCGCCCAGAAGAAGCGGTCGGGCACCACGCCGCCCATGCCGGGGCGAAAGCCCGCGTCCAGGCTCTGGTCGAGGAACTGCAGCGCCTCGCCGACGGCGGCCTGCAGCTCGGCGGCGGCGCCCAGCAGCGCGGCCATCGCGGCGGACAGGGTGTCGCCGGCGCCCACGAACGTGGCCTCGAACATCTCGAACTTCTCGCCGGTGAGCGCGCCCTGGGGCGAGGCCAGCACGTTGTCGATGAACTGGCCGGCGCCCTTGGCGGGCAGCATCACGCCGGTCACCAGCACGAAGCGGGTGCCGTGCTCGGCCGCGGCCACCGCGAGCTCGCGCGGCGAGGCGGGGCGGTCGGAATCCCACTCGGGCAGCAGGAAGTCGGTCAGCGTCTTGTGGTTGCCCACCAGCACCTCGGTGGCGGGCAGGATCAGCTCGCGGAAGGCCTCGAGGTACGTGGCCTGGTCGTCGTCCTCCATGAAGGACAACGCCGGCAGGTACGAGACCAGCGGCACTTCGGGATAGTCGGACAGTACTTCCGCAACCGCGCTGACGTTGTCGGTATTGCCGAGATATCCCACCTTGAAGCCCGAGACGGTGATGTCCTCGAGAATGCAGCGCGCCTGCTCGACCACGGCGTCGGCGTCGATCACGTGGTGGTCGAAGATCTCGGCGGTGTCGCGCATGAGCACGGAAGTGACCACGGGCAGGGCGTGGGCGCCCATCGCGGCAATGGTCGCGACGTCGCCCGCCACGCCTCCTGCGCCGCTGGCATCGCTTGCGTTGAAAGTCAGGATGCAGGCGGGTGCACCGGCTTCCTCGGCGATTTCGTCGGGCGTTTCCGCGCCGGAATGGGGGTCGTTTGACATGGCCGGTGCCGGTCAAGTTGTGAAGCTTGCCCGGAAAATGTGATTAGTTTGGCCCTTAACGCGTCGTTAACCGCTCGGGGCCGTGGCTACAATCCAGACGATTGTAGTGACCCTGAACGCGAAACGACTGTGAACGAACCTCAAACCTGGATGTGCCTGATCTGCGGCTGGATCTACGACGAAGCTGCCGGCGACGCTGAAACTGGTTTGGCTCCCGGAACCCGCTGGGCAGACGTTCCGATGAACTGGACGTGTCCGGAATGCGGGGCACGCAAGGAAGATTTCGAGATGGTCCGCATCTGATGGAAGACCCGACGATGGCGCAAGTAATCAACGAGATTCTCAATGGCTGACGGCACGCTGGCTCCCGCCGCCGCCCCGGCCACGCCCGCGGTCCGCGTGCTCGTGATCGACGACAGCAACACGATCCGGCGCAGCGCCGAGATCTTCCTGCGGCAGGGTGGCCACGAAGTGGTGCTCGCCGAGGATGGTTTCGACGCGCTGGCCAAGGTCAACGACCACACCCCCGACCTGATCTTCTGCGACATCCTGATGCCGCGGCTCGACGGTTACCAGACCTGCGCGATCATCAAGCGCAACCCGCGCTTCGCCGCGGTGCCGGTGATCATGCTGTCGTCCAAGGACGGCGTCTTCGACAAGGCGCGCGGGCGCATGGTCGGGTCGGAGGATTACCTGACGAAGCCGTTCACGAAGGAACAGCTCCTGCGCGCGGTGGCCCAATACAACCCGGCCCGCTCCGAACAGTAAGAGTTTCTCCGCACGGATATTCCCGGCCGCGACCAGCGATCGGAAGTAAACGAGCAAAAGCGCATACGAAGCGCGTTTCCAAGGACACACCATGCCGATCCAGCACATTCTCCTGGTCGATGATTCGAAGACCGAATTGGCTTATCTCTCCGACTTGCTCGCCAAGCGCGGTTTCACCGTGCGCACCGCTGAGAATGGCGAGGACGCGATGAAGCGCCTGGCCGAGGGCAAGCCCGACCTGATCCTGATGGACGTCGTCATGCCCGGCACCAACGGCTACCAGCTGACCCGCTCGATCACCCGCGACCCGCGCTACGCCGACGTGCCGGTGATCATGTGCACCAGCAAGGGGCAGGAGACCGACCGCGTCTGGGGCCTGCGCCAGGGCGCGCGCGACTACGTCGTCAAGCCCGTCGACACCGACGACCTGATGGCCAAGATCAAGTCCCTGGGCTGAAATGACGGCCCCCACGCTCCTCACGTCGCTGCCCCCCCGGGGGGCGCCCGGTTCGGCTCGGGTAGCGACCCTCGCTTGCCGGGAGCTTGGATGGGCCTGCGGCCGGCTGAACCCGAACGTCGTTAGCTGCTGAAGAATCCATGGCCAACAAAGATGCCCTGCGCGAACTGCAAACCCGGCTGGCGAGCCGTCTGCAAGCCGCCAAGACGCAGCCGCGTGCGCGAGGCTGGCTCGCGGTCGAATGCGCGGGCGTCGGCCTGCTGCTGCCGTTGGCCCAGGCCGGCGAGATCTTCCCGCTGCGGGCGCTGTTGAAGCTCCCGCATGCCAAGCCCTGGATGACCGGCGTGGCGCAGCTGCGGGGCGACCTGTACACCGTGATCGACATGGCGGCCTTCCTGGGCCTGCGCGCGCCCAAGTCCTCCAGCGATCCGTCGGCGCTCGACGGCCAGCTGGTGATGATGGCGCCGTCGCTGCAGGTCAATGCCGCGCTGCGCGTCGACCGCCTGGCCGGCCTGCGCGGCGAAGAACAGATGACGCGCGAGGCCGAGCCGGCCGAGAGCGTGAGTGCCCGGCCCGCGTTCGCGGCCGGTCGCTGGAAGGATGCGCAGGGCGCGTCCTGGCAGGAAATCGATCTGGGAGCGCTGGCCATGGATGGCGCGTTCCTGGATGTGATGAGCTGAAGCGAGGGTTCGGCAGCGACGACGCGCCGCGCGAGCGGCGCCAGCAGGCCAGCAAGGCGTCGGGCAGCCGTTCGGGATTAGTTGGGATTTGAAATCTAGCGTGAAGAGGGCGAGATGAACTTGTCAGACCAAAGCAGCGGTAATGCGCTCAAGCAACACGGCGCCCATACCCAGGGCAGCGTCGATAACGTCTATCCTCCCGTCGCTTCCGAGCACGGCCGCGACGTGGCGCTGGCGGACGTCGACCTGAGCGATCAGGGCGAGTCGCACGCGCACGCGATGCGCGACTCCGCCGACGGCACCCGCGCCGAGCACCGAACGCACGCGCTGGGCACCGGCGGCGGCGTGCCGACGCTGGATCTCGACGTCCACGCGATGGGCCACTCGGCCTTTCCGCTGGACGGCGCCGGCCCCGGCCAGGACGACGACCACGTCGTCCACTCCGAGAACAACCTGTCGATCGACCTCCCGCTGGAAGGCGTCGACACCGCGCACGCCAATTCCACGCTGGTGCCCGACCAGGCCGAGCCCGCGCCCACGCGCATGCTCGACGACGGCCAGCCGGAGCAGGAAGTCGCCGCCGTCGACGACGACGACACCGGCCTGCCGCTGATCGGCCGCCGTTCCATCGGCTACCAGCAGCGCTTCGTGATCACGCTGGCGGCCATCGGCTTCGCCGGCCTGCTCGGCGGCGGCTACCTGGCCATCTCCGCGGCCAACGCCCACTCGAAGCAGGTGGAAGCCACCGGTGCGGCGCTGATGCAGTCGCAGCGTCTGGCCAAGTCGGTCTCGCAGGCCATGATCGGCAGCCCCGCGGCCTTCCCTGAAGTGAAGGAAAGCGGCACGGTGCTGGCCACCGACGTGCGCGGCCTGCACACCGGCAACGACGTCGTGACCGCGGTGCCGGGCGGCGCCCAGGACACGGTGCAACCGCTGCTGACGCTGGTCGACCGCGCCGAGAAGAACGCCGGCATCGTGCTGGCGCAGCAGAAGACGCTGACGCAGGTCGGCCAGGCGCTGCGCACCATCAATCGCCAGTCGTCCGACCTGCTCGAGACCGCGGAAACGGTGTCGTCCCTGAAGCTGCAGGGCGGCGCCTCGGCGGCCGAGATCTCCGCCGTCGGCCAGCTCGTCATGTTGACGCAGCGTATCGGCAAGAGCGCGAACGAGTTCCTGACCTACGAAGGCGTGTCGCCCGAAGCCGTGTTCCTGCTCGGCAAGGACTTGAACACCTTCCGCGAGATCGCCGACGGCCTGCTGCAGGGCAACGCCGACCTGCGCCTGCCGGGCACGAAGGAGCCCGCCACGCGCGAGCGCCTGGAGCAGCTGATCTCGCAGTACGAGCAGACCCGCAGCCAGTCCAGCGCCATCCTGGCCAACCTCCAGGGCCTGGTCGCCGCGCGCGAAGCGCAGGCGCAGATCGTGGGCGACAGCGAACCGCTGCGCAAGGGCCTGGAAGCCGTCCAGAGCCGCCTCGACCAGATCGGCGGCGTGTCGATCGGCTACATCGCGGCCATCGTGGTCGCGGCCCTGCTGCTGCTGCTCGGCGCCCTCGGCATCCTCCGCCTGTTCGTCGTCGCCCAGCGCCAGCAAGCCAGGGAAGCCGACGACAAGCGCAAGGAAGCCGACGCGCGCCAGCGCGAGGCCCAGCGCGTCAACGACGCCAACCAGGCCGCCATTCTCCGGCTGATGAACGAACTGCAGTCGGTCGCTGAAGGTGACCTGACGCAACAGGCCACGGTGACCGAGGACATCACGGGCGCCATCGCCGACTCGGTGAACTACACGGTGGAAGAGCTGCGCACGCTGGTGGCGCAGGTGCAGGGCACCGCCAACCGGGTGACGGACACCACCGGCCAGGTCGAGCAGACGTCGACCGAGCTGCTGGCGGCCTCCACCGAGCAGTTGCACGAGATCCGCGAGACCGGCGAGTCCGTGCTGCAGATGGCGGGCCGAATCAACGACGTGTCGCAGCGCGCGCAGGAAACCGTGCACGCTGCCCAGGAATCGCTGAACGTGGCGCAGGTCGGACGCCGCGCGGTGCAGGACGCCATCGAGGGCATGAACTCGATCCGCGACCAGATCCAGGAAACGTCCAAGCGGATCAAGCGACTGGGCGAGTCGTCGCAGGAGATCGGCGAAATCACCGAGCTGATTTCCGACATTACGGAACAGACGAACGTGCTGGCCCTGAACGCCGCCATCCAGGCGGCCTCGGCCGGCGACGCAGGCCGCGGCTTCTCCGTCGTTGCAGAAGAAGTGCAGCGACTGGCCGAACGCTCCGGCGACGCCACCAGGCAGATCGCGGCGCTCGTGAAGGCCATTCAGACCGACACCGGCGACGCCGTGGCCGCCATGGAACGCTCGACCCAGGGCGTGGTGCAGGGAGCGCAGCTGTCCGACGCTGCCGGCGCCGCGCTGATCGACATCGACCGTGTGACGCGCGAGCTGTCCGCACTCGTGGAGAGCATCTCGACGCAGGCGCAGAGCGAAGCGCAGTCCGC
>JAEKKH010000445.1 GCA_019510465.1 Burkholderiales bacterium | reverse complement strand
TGCCTGGGCATGATTCCCGGCACCAGCCGCTCCGGCGCCACCATCATCGGCGGCATGCTGCTGGGCCTGTCGCGCAAGGCGGCGACGGACTTCTCCTTCTTCCTCGCCATCCCGACGCTGATCTCGGCCGGCGGCTACAGCCTGTGGAAGGAGCGCCATGCGCTGTCCATGGCCGACGCGCCGATGTTCGCGGTCGGCTTCATCGTCAGCTTCCTGGCCGCCTGGGCCTGCGTGCGCTGGCTGCTGCGCTATGTGTCCAGCCACAACTTCGTGCCGTTTGCCTGGTATCGCATCGCCTTCGGCATCGTGGTGCTGCTGACCTGGTACACCGGCACCGTCGTCTGGGCGGACTGATAATTCGCAGATGGCCATCACGATCAAGACCGCTGCCGACGTCGAGGGCATGCGCATCGCCGGGCGCCTGGCGTCCGAAGTTCTGGACATGCTCACGCCCCACGTCAAGCCGGGCGTCACGACCAACGAGCTGGACAAGCTGGCGCACGACTACATCGTCAACGTGCAGCAGGGCATTCCGGCGCCGCTGAACTACTGCCCGCCCGGCTACATCCCCTACCCCAAGTCGATCTGCACGTCAGTCAACCAGCAGGTCTGCCACGGCATCCCGAACGACAAGGCGCTGAAGAACGGCGACATCGTCAACATCGACGTCACCGTCATCAAGGACGGCTGGCATGGCGACACCAGCCGCATGTTCGTCGTCGGCGAGGGCTCCATCGCCGCCAAGCGGCTCTGCGCCTTCACCTACGAGGCCATGTGGAAAGGCATCGCCAAGGTTCGCCCGGGCGCACGCCTGGGCGACATCGGCCACGCCATCCAGACCTTTGCCGAGAATGCGGGCTTCTCCATCGTGCGCGAGTTCTGCGGCCACGGCATCGGCCGCGTCTTCCACGAGGAACCGCAGGTGCTGCACTACGGCCGCCCCGGCACGCTGGACGAACTGGTGCCCGGCATGATGTTCACCATCGAGCCCATGATCAACGCCGGCCGCCGCGAGATCCGCGAGATGGGCGATGGCTGGACCATCGTCACCAAGGACCGGTCGCTGTCGGCCCAATGGGAGCACACCATCCTCGTCACCGACACCGGCTACGAGGTGATGACGCTGTCCGCCGGCAGCCCGCCGCCGCCCGCATTCATCACCCAGCAGGCTGCCACTGCTGCAGCCTGACGCCGTGGCGACGATCGCCGATCTCCGCCAGCAGTTCAAGGCCGGCAAGCAGGCGCTGATCGACGGCTTCCTGGCCGAGCGGCCGACGCAGGCCGGCGCGCAGACGCTGCTGCGCCGCCTGGCCCGCCAT
>JAEKKH010000241.1 GCA_019510465.1 Burkholderiales bacterium | reverse complement strand
GCTGGATGGCGCGCGACGGCTTCCATCCAGGGCTGCTGGGCTACCGGCAGTGGGGCCGGCAGGTGGCCGAGGCGATCGGCTGACTCGGCCCGCGCGAGGCAACGGCGCCGATCGCCGTGGATCCGCGACGGCGCGCAGGCTGACGCCGGATGGGCGCGAGGCGACAACCGAGCCGTCATGCTGCGCGGAGCGAAGCGAGGTGGCAGGAGCCATCCCGGCGCGATACGCCGGCCTCCGCTCAGCGCGGGATCTGGCGCGGCTTGCCGTCGCGGTCGATCGCCACGTAGGTCAGGTTGGCCTCGGTCACCTTGACCACCTGCACGTCGGCCGGGTTGCGCTCGGCGTAGACCTCCACGCGCACCGTGACCGACGTGTTGCCCACGCGTTCGACCGTGGCGTAGAAGCTGAGCAGGTCGCCGATCGACACGGGCTGCTTGAAGACGAACTGGTTCACCGCGACCGTGGTGATGCGGCCCTTGGCGATGCGCGAGGGCAGCACCGAGCCGGCGAGGTCGACCTGGGCCATGATCCAGCCACCGAAGACGTCGCCGTTGGCGTTCGAGTCGGCCGGCATCGGCAGCACGCGCAGCACCAGCTCCTTGTCGGCGGGCAGCGCGGCCGGCGCTTGCGTGGAGGCTTGGATCTCGGCGTGGGTCATCGGGGGCTTTCTGCGGTGTCGGTCTGGCGGGCATTGTCCGCCAAAGGGTTTACCCTGTGTTTTCGATTGTGCCGCGCATCCGTCGGCCGTCGACCCTAAACTGCCCCGCCGACCGCGACCCGCGGGCATTGTTCACGCTTGTCATCGACCCGGTCGCCCCCACCTGCGCTGCCTCATGCACCCGAATCCGCCTTCCGCCGCCCGCGATGCCGCGGCCGCCACCGAACCCCGCAGCGACCTGGCCACGCTCAGGCGGCTGATGCCGTATTTCTGGGAATACCGCGTGCGCATGGCCGTGGCGCTGGCGTTCCTGGTCGGGGCCAAGGTGGCCAGCGTCAGCGTGCCGATCCTGCTCAAGAAGCTGGTCGACGCGCTCAACATCTCGGTGACCGACCCGCGCGCGCTGCTGGTGGTGCCGCTGGGCCTGCTGCTGGGCTACGCCGGCCTGCGGCTGACGATGACGCTGTTCACCGAGCTGCGCGAGATCGTGTTCGCGCGCGCGACCTTCGGCGCGGCCAAGCGCGTCGCGCTGGAGACCTTCGAGCACCTGAACGCGCTGTCGCTGCGCTTCCACCTCGAGCGCCAGACCGGCGGCCTGACGCGCGACATCGAGCGCGGCACGCGCGCGCTGCAGACGCTGGTGTCGTACTCGCTGTACACGATCATCCCGACGCTGGTCGAACTCTCGTTCGTCCTGGTGCTGCTGGGCCACCGGTTCGACATGGGCTACGTGTGGATCACGCTGGCGGCGCTGCTGGTCTACGGCACGTTCACGATCTCGATCACCGAATGGCGCACCAAGTACCGCAAGGCCGTCAACGAGCTCGACTCGAAGGCGAACACGAAGGCGATCGACGCGCTGATCAACTTCGAGACGGTCAAGTACTTCAACAACGAGCAGTTCGAGTCGGCACGCTACGAGACCGGCCTGGAGGCCTTTCGCGCCGCGCAGATGAAGTCGCAGGCCACGCTGTCGATGCTCAACACCGGCCAGCAGCTGATCATCGCGGGCAGCCTCGTCGCGCTGCTGTGGCGCGCCACGGGCGGCGTGATCGCGCACGCGATGACGCTGGGCGACTTCGTGATGGTCAACGCGCTGCTGATCCAGCTGTACGTGCCGCTGAACTTCCTGGGCGTGCTGTACCGCGAGGTCAAGCAGGGCCTGACGGACCTGGAGCGCATGTTCGCGCTGCTTGAAAAGGAGCGCGAGATCGCCGATGCGCCCGACGCGCAGCCGCTGCGCGTCGAGGGCGGCGCGGTGCGCTTCGAGCACGTCAGCTTCGCGTACGACCCGGCGCGGCCGATCCTGCACGACGTCAGCTTCGAGATCCCCGCCGGCAAGACGGTGGCCGTCGTCGGCCCCAGCGGCGCGGGCAAGAGCACGCTGGCGCGCCTGCTGTACCGGTTCTACGACGTCACGGGCGGCGCGATTCGCGTCGACGGCCAGGACCTGCGCCAGCTCACGCAGCACAGCCTGCGCAAGGCGATCGGCATCGTCCCGCAGGACACCGTGCTGTTCAACGACACGGTCGCCTACAACATCGCCTACGGCCGGCCGGGGGCGTCGCAGGCCGAGGTCGAAAGCGCCGCGCGCGCCGCGCACATCCACGACTTCATCGCCGCCACGCCCAAGGGCTACGAGACGATGGTGGGCGAGCGCGGCCTGAAGCTGTCCGGCGGCGAGAAGCAGCGCGTGGCGATCGCGCGCACGCTGCTGAAGAATCCGCCGCTGATGATCTTCGACGAAGCCACCTCCGCGCTCGACTCCGCCAACGAGCGCGCGATCCAGGCCGAGCTCGCGCAGGCCGCGCAGGGGCGCACGACGCTGGTCATCGCGCACCGGCTGTCGACGGTGGTCAACGCCGCCCAGATCCTGGTGATGGCCGAGGGCCGCATCGTCGAACGCGGCACGCACCCCGAATTGCTGGCGATGAACGGCCGCTACGCGCACATGTGGCGCCTGCAGCAGACGCACGGCGAGACCGCGGCGGCGAGCGACGCGCCCGAGTCGCCGACGCTGGGCGACTCGGCGTTCGCGCACTGACGTCCGGCATGCCGGTGTCGGGTCTCGCCTTTTTTCGCAATGATGTCTTCGCGCTTGTCGAGGAACGGACGCGCAAAGGGCACGACCCGACACCGGATAACATCGACGCGTGGAAACCAAGTGGCTTGAAGATTTCGTCAGCCTGGCCGAGACGCGCAGCTTCTCGCGTTCCGCGCAGCTGCGGCACGTCACGCAGCCGGCGTTCTCGCGCCGCATCCAGGCGCTCGAGGCCTGGGCCGGGCTCGACCTGGTCGACCGCTCGTCCTATCCCACGCGGCTGACGCCCGCCGGCGAGACCTTCCACGGCCAGGCGCTGGAGGTGCTGGGCAGCCTGCAGGCCACGCGCAACATGATGCGCGGGCTCCAGGCCGGCGGTGCCGACATGATCGAGTTCGCCGTGCCGCACACGCTGGCGTTCACGTTCTTCCCGGCCTGGGTGATGGACTTGCGCAAGCGCTTCGGCGAGCTCAAGAGCCGCCTGATCGCGCTCAACGTGCACGACGCCGTCATGCGCATGACCGAGGGCAGCTGCGACCTGCTGGTGGCCTACCACCACGCGTCGCAGCCGCTGCAGCTCAGTCCCGACCGCTACGAGATGCTGAGCCTGGGCGCCGAGACGCTGGCCCCGTACGCCAGGGGCGGCGCCGACGGCCAGCCGCTGTTCCGGCTGTCGGCCGCCGGCGGCGCGCGCATCCCCTTCCTGGGCTACGCCTCGGGCGCCTACATGGCCCGCCTCGTCGACCAGATCCTGAAGTCGACGCCCGTGCTGGCACACCTGGACACCGTCTACGAGACGGACATGGCCGAGGGCCTGAAGGCGATGGCGCTCGAAGGCCACGGCGTGGCGTTCCTGCCATCGAGCTCGGTCAAGAAGGAGCTGCGGGCGCGGCGGCTGGTGTCGGCCGCGCCGCTGCACGACGACGCCGGCCACGCGTGGGAGGTGACGATGGAGGTGCGCATCTACCGCGAGCGGCCCGAGCTGGCGCGGCATCCCAAGCCCGGCGCGCAGGCGCTGTGGGAGTTCCTGCGGCAGGGCGGGGCCGTCGATGGCAAGTACTTGCGGTGACGAGGCAGCCGTCGCATGCTGGCAATAGTTGGCCGCTCCGCGGTTTTTCTGGTACTAACCCTTATGGGTCGATGCAAATCATGCATGATGCGGCCCTCAAAAGGCATTGGCGCCGCTCGGCGGCGCCGCATACAGTCCGCGACCATGCAAGTTTTCCCGTGTCCTAGCGCCATCCGCGCCCCCCACCAGGCGCGTGCCCACCCGGCCCGCAGCCTCCTGGGAGTCACGCTCGCAGCCCTCGTGTGCCTCGCCCCCGCGGCGCACGCCAAGCCGAAGGACGCCCCGGCGTCCACGGCCACCTCGGCCGACGCCGAACCGCATGCCGTCCTCGATCGAATCCGCGCCAGCGGCAAGATCGTGCTCGCGCACCGCGAGTCGTCGGTGCCGTTCTCGTACTACGACGCGAACAAGAAGCCGGTGGGCTACGCGCTGGACCTGTGCAAGGACCTCGCCGAGGCCGTGCGCAAGCACCTGGGCCTGGCCAGGCTGGACATCGCCTACGTGCCGATCACCACGGCCACCCGCATCGACACGATCGTCACCGGCAAGGCCGATCTCGAATGCGGCTCCACCACGAACAATGCCGAGCGCCGCCAGAAGGTGGCGTTCACGATCCCGCACTACATCACCGGCACGCGCTTCGCCGTGCGCGCCGACAGCCCGATCGCGGAACTGAACCAGTTCGAGCACCATGTCCTGGTGTCGACGGCCGGCTCGACGCCGTTCAAGTCGGTCGACCAGGCCAACAAGGACCGGCTGTTGGGCATCGACGTGAGGCCGGTCAAGGACAACGCCGAAGCCATGAAGATGCTGGCCGACAAGACGGCCGACGGCTTCGCGATGGACGACGTCCAGCTTTACGGCCTGATCGCCGAGTCGCCGAATCCGGGGCAGTTCAAGGTGGTCGGCAAGTTCATCACGATCGAGCCGCTGGCCATCATGATGAGCAAGGACGACGCCGCGTTCAAGAAGGTGGTCGACGAGGAGATGCGCCGCATGATTCGCTCCGGCGAGGCCGAGAAGATCTACGACCGCTGGTTCATGTCGCCCATCCCCCCGCGCAACGCCTCGATGAACCTGCCCATGAGCTACCTGCTGCGCGACTCGTGGAGGTATCCGTCCGACGTCGTGGCCAACTGATCGGCCGTCGGACCGCCGGCCGGTGTCGGCCGCTACGTGGTTTCACGAACGGTCTGGGAGCTGGATAGCTCCTAGACTCGGTTCAGGCTGCCGTCAGCCCGTCCATTTCAAGCAATTTCATCTTTCCAGTCCAAGAACCCAGGAGCTCAAATGAAGAAGTCCCTTTTGGTCGCCACCTTGCTGGCCGTCGCCGCTGCGGCGCACGCGCAGACCGACACCCTCAAGAAGATCAAGGACACGGGTACCGTGGTCATGGGCGTTCGCGGTTCCTCGGGCGCGCTGTCGTACACCCTCGGCGAAGGCAAGTACGTGGGCTACCACGTGGAGCTGTGCCAGCGCGCGATCGACGACATCGGCAAGCAGTTGGGCAAGAAGATCGAAGTCAAGTACCAGGAAGTGACCTCGGCCAACCGCATCCCCCTGGTGCAGAACGGCACGGTCGACATCGAGTGCGGCTCCACCACCAACAACGACGCGCGCGCCAAGGACGTCGCCTTCGCGCA
>JAEKKH010000444.1 GCA_019510465.1 Burkholderiales bacterium | reverse complement strand
CGCGGCGCGCTGCAGAAGCGGGACCCGGCCATGCGCCCGGACTACTTCCGCCCGGGCAAGCTGACGGTGGCGGGGGCGGGCGAAATCGACACCGTCGAGGGCCAGTGCGGCCCGGATGCCTTTGCGTTCGCGACGCGCACGCTGCGCGAACTCGTCGCCGATGCGTCATTGAAGACGGCCGACCGCCTGGCGTGGATCGCCGGTCAGGATGCCGTTTTCGCCCGCTGCACCTGGGCGCCTGGCAAGACGCCGATGCCGCCGCTGCCCGCCTTGCTGCCCGCCAGCGCGCCGGCCCGGCTGAAAGCGCTCAACGCCTACCAGCGCGCCGCGGCGCTTTTCTACGGCGATGACTACGTCGCCGCGCGCCAGGCCTTCGATGCCATCGCTGCCGTACCGGACCATCCGATGCGCCCCTGGGCGACGTTGGGTGCACTGCGCAGCCTGGTCCGCGACGCGGTGCGCGACGCCAACTGGGACGCCGCCGTGGCCGATGCCTGGACGAAGCGCCAGCTGCGTGGCGCCGAGTTCAGCGCCGCCGTTGCCGAGCCGGCGGTCCGCCACCGCGCCCGCGCCGATGCCGCGCTGACCGAAATCAGCGCCCGCGCCCAGGCGGCCGCGGCCGACGCAGCGCTCGCGCCGGTTCAAGCGGCCATCGGCTACACGCTGCGGCGGGCGCTGTTGCAGCTCGGGCCCATGGCGCCGCTGCGCTTGGCGATGGAGCAGCTCGACCGCGCCGAGGACAACCCCTATGCGATGGGCGCGCTGGATCTGTTCCAGCAGCTCTATCCGCAGGTCGCACCCGACCGTCCGCTGGGTGAACTCGCCGCCGTGCTGCGCCGGCATGCCTGGTTCGACTTCATCGCCACGGTGCAGGCCTGCAGCGACGCGCCCAAGGCTGTGGATGCCGTGGCCTGCGACGCCGAGCATGGCCATGCCCTCGCGCGCTGGCAGGAGAGCAAGGACAACGCCTGGCTGCTCGCGGCCTTGATGACGGCCCGCCAGCCGGCGGCGAAAGACCTGCCCGCCGCCGAAGCGGCGCGTGTCGTGGCCGCCGGCCGCCCCGAGTGGGCCAGCCTGCAGTTCTACGCGGCCCGCGTGCTGCGCGCCCAGGGCCGTGGCGTGGATGCCCGAGCCGCGGTGGAAGCCGTGGCCGCCTCGCGGGTCGTGCACAAGCGCGACCGGGCGCTGCTGGAGGCCGACGAGCCCGGCCTCGCGCGCCAGCCTGCGGTCACCGAGGCGCAGGTGCGGGCCGAGTACGACCGCTTCGTCGCCCTCGGGCCCACGGAATACCGGGTCAGGCACCTGCTGGTGCAGACACGTGAACAG
>JAEKKH010000043.1 GCA_019510465.1 Burkholderiales bacterium | reverse complement strand
CGCGGTGCGCGAACGCCGCCGACGGCAGCGCCGCGAGCAGCGCGGCCATCAACGCACGCATGGCCCGATCACCCAGGTGGGCAGCGACAGCGCGGCGATGACCAGCACCGACAGCGCCGCGGAGCCGACGGCCAGGCCGGCGAGGAACGACTCGCGCTCGTCGGCGGCCGCGTGCCGCGTCCGGCTTTCCTTCCAGTCACGCCACGCCGCCGGCAGCGTCGCCACGGCCGCGGCGAAGAACGCGACATGCACCGCATGCACGAGGACCGGCTGTCCGCGTGCGCAGGCCCAGCCGACGGCCGCCAATGCGATCACCTGGTCGGCCAGCGCGAGCGCGGGTGCGAGCAGGAGGGCCGGCCAGATGCGCATCGCCTGCTCCCTCAGAACCGCGGGGCCCAGTACACCACGGCGTAGATCGGGATCCAGGTCACGATGATGAAGACCCAGTAGCCGCAGTTCTCGGCGATGTCGACGAAGCGCTTGCCCTCCAGCGGCTGCTTGAACATCACTGCCGTCAGCACCAGCGTGTCGACGACGTCCGTGACGAGGTTGAAGGTGTGCAGCCCCATCAGCATCCAGATCACGGACCCGTACGCGCTGTCGTCCCAGCGCACGTTCAGGACGGTGAACTCCATGGCGCGGACCGCGCACAGCGCCAGGCCGCATAGCGATCCGAGGACGAGCGTCAGGCGCACGACCGGCAGGTCGTGGTCGATCGCGGCGCGATCCGCGAACCAGTTCGGGACGGCGCTCAGGAGGATGATCGCGAGGTTGAGCGTGCCCCACCCCAGGTCGGGCGCCGCACCGCCCGCCGGCCACGCCTGCGACAGGCCGCGCAGGTAGAAATACACGACGATCATGAAGCCGAACGCGGTGCCTTCGATCGCGCACGTGGCGACGGTGCCCCACCACATCACGCTGCGCGTGCCGAAGCCGTAGCTCGGCAATCCGGACACGTCGAGCGCGTCGCCGCGCGCGACGGCCGGGATGCTCGCCGGAGTCGCCTCGCGCCGGCCGGGCGGCGTCATGGCCGCTTCTCCATCTCGAGTTCGGCACTGGCTTCCTCCTTGGTGGGCCAGTACCAGGCGATGAACGCGACCGTCGGCGGGATCAACCCGATCAGCATGCCCTTGTTCGAGAAGATCGACCAGACGAGCCACAGCCCCACCGTGAAGGCCGCGACGATCGGCCAAGGGCTCGGCGCCGGATACAGGTAGCGCACGTCGGGCAGCGCGTCGAGCACCGTGGTCACGAGGCCCTCGCGCAGCCGGGTCGACAGCCCCGTCACCCAGCGCGGGCCGGAGGCCGGGGGCGACCAGAGGGGCTCGGCCGAGGCGACCACGGGAATGCGCTCGAAGTTGTACGCCGCCGGCGGGGAGGACGCCGCCCACTCGAGCGTCGGGCCGCCCCAGGGATCGGCCTCGGCCGCGCGGCCTTTCCGGAGCGCGCGCACGATGTTGAACACGAACAGGAACATGCTCGCGTCCTCGACCATCGCGCCCACCCAGGACAGGTAGTTGAGCGGCCCCCAGCCGGTGTCGGCCGTGTAGGTGTAGATCCGCCGCGGCATGCCGTGCAGCCCGAGCACGTGCAGCGGGAAGAAGGCGAGGTTGAAGCCGATCGACAGCAGCCAGAACTGCCAGCGCCCCAGGCGCTCGTCGAGCATCCGTCCGTAGACCTTGGGAAACCAGTAGTAGATGGCGCCGAACAGCGGGAACAGCGCGCCGCCGATCAGCACGTAGTGCAGGTGGGCGACGACGAAGTAGGTGTCGTGCACCTGCAGGTCCAGCGGCACCGCCCCCAGCATGATGCCGGTGAGGCCGCCGATCATGAGCGTCGCGAAGAAGCCGGCGATGAACAGCATGGGCGTCTTCAGCACCAGGCGTCCGCCGGCGATCGTGGCGATCCAGCAGAACAGCTGCACCGCCGACGGGATGGCGATCATGAAGCTCATCGCCGTGAAGAAGCTCTTGCCGAGCTCGGGCAGGTTGGTCGCGTACATGTGGTGGACCCAGAGCCCGAACGACAGGAATCCCATCGAGATCAGCGACAGCACGATCGCGCGGTGGCCGAACATCGGACGGCGGGCGAAGGTGGGGATGATGGCGGAGATCATGCCCAGCGCCGGCACGAAGATGAAGTAGACCTCCGGGTGCCCGAAGTACCAGAACATGTGCTGCCAGAGCAGCGCGTCGCCGCCTTCGGCCGGATTGAAGAAGTGCGTGCCGGCCATGCGGTCGAACTGCACCAGGTTCGCGCCCAGCATCACGGTGGGCATCGCGAAGATGATCATGACCGAGCTCACCAGCGTCGCCCACACGAACAAGGGCATGCGCAGCAGCGACATGCCCGGCGCGCGCATCTTCAGCGCCGTGGTCACGAGGTCGACCGCGACCATCAGGCCCATCGCCTCGGTGAAGTTGACCAGCACGTTCCAGAAGTCGGAGCGCTTGCCGAAGCCGTACTCGGGCCCCGCCAGCGGGACGTACGAGAACCAGCCCGCGTCCGCCCCGGTGTTGCACGCGAACCCGGCGAACAGCGTCAGGCCGCCGATGAGGTAGATCCAGTACGAACAGGCGGTCATGCGCGGGAAGGCCGTGTTGCGCGTGCCGATCATGAGCGGCAGGAAGTAGAGCGCGACCCCCTGCATCACCGGCACGGCGAACAGGAACATCATCGTCGTGCCGTGCATCGTGAAGACCTGGTTGTACAGGTCGGGCCCGACGAGCGTCTTGCCCGGTCCGGACAACTGGTGCCGCATCAGGCCCCCCAGAACGCCGCCGGCGAGGAAGAACAGCAGCGCGGTGACGATGAAGCGCCGCGCGATCGCCTTGTGGTCGAGCGTGCAGATCCAGCCCTTCCAGGTCGGTGGATCGCTCCAGGCACGGACGAGTTCGGCCCGCGCGTGCGCGTCGAGTCCGGAGGATGCTTCGGCCACGCGCGCCTCGCTTCAGGTCAGGGTCTCGAGATACGCCACCAGCGCCGCGAGGTCGTCCGCAGGCAGGAAGTGCGACGGCATGTTGGCGCCGGGCTTGAGCTTCTGCGGGTCCTCGATCCAGCGCGCGAGGGCTTGCGGCGAGTTCGCGATGCTGCCCGCGCCGATGTGCGAGCGGCTGGCGAAATGGGTCAGGTCGGGTCCGCGGCGGCCTTGCGCGCTGGTGCCCTGCACCGCATGGCACAGCATGCAGCTGCCCGTCAGGAACAGCTCGCGCCCGCGCACGGCGTCGGCCGCGCGCGGCTCCGGCGCCGCGGCGCGCTCGTGATCCGCCCATTGCGCATAGCGATCGGGCGGCAGCGCGACGACGTCGTAGGCCATGAACGCATGCTGCAGGCCGCAGAACTCGGCGCAGCGGCCCACGAAGCGGCCGGCGCGGTCGGCGCGGAACTCGATCGTCGTGCTGCGGCCCGGGATGAGGTCCTTCTTCCCGTGCAGGTTCGGCACCCAGAAGCTGTGGATGACGTCGTCGGCCTCCAGCGTGACCACCACCGGCCGGCCGACCGGGATGACCAGTTCGTTCGCGGTGGCGAACACGTGGTCGGCCCGGTCGTCCTCGTAGACCATCTCCCACCACCACTGATGCGCCGTGACCCGGATGGACAGGGCATCGCCGCGCGGCAGCCGCGCCAGCCCGCGATCGGTGAGGACGCTGACCTCCAGCAGCCCGACCAGGAGGACGGACGACAGCAGCGTCGCGCTGCCGACCAGCACGCGCAGGGCGCGATCCTTGCCGGGCGGTGCGTTGCCGCCCGGATCGCCCGTGGCCGCCGCGCGCCGCGCGCGCCAGAGCGCCCACGCGAGCGCCGCCATGACGCCGATGAACACGGCCACGCACAGCCACAGGCTGATCCACCAGAGGCGGGCGATCCAGGCGGCCTGCGGGCCCGCTGCGTCGAGGGCGTCGCTCATCACCGCTTGTCCTCGGGCCGCGTCGGCTCGCGCAGCTCTTCGGGTTCGGCGCCGTGGGGCTCGTCGGCGCGATGGGTCGCGGCGTCGCTCGGCACCAGGCCCGACAGCGAGCGCACGTAGGCGACGATCTGCCAGGCCTGTTCCTCCGGGATGCGGCCGCGGAAGGCCGGCATGCCGTTCGGGCGGCCGTCCATCAGCGTGGTGAAGATGTCGCCCGGCGTCTTGCCGTAGGTCCAGCCCGCATCCATGAGCGCCGGCCCGCTGCCGCCACCGCCTTGCGCATGGCAGCCGATGCAGTTGAACCAGCGGTACCAGCGCTTGCCCTGGGCGAGCGTCCAGGCGCTGCGTTCGTCGTATCCTCCCGCCGCCGCGCGCTCCTGCAGGCCCCTGCCCGGCGGGCCGGCGGTGAACGATGCGAGGGCGCCGGCCTGCGCGCGCGCGTCGGGCGCGACGGGCGCCTTGTCGAATCGCCGGGACTCGCGCTCGCAGCCCGGCACGGCGAGCAGGCTCGCCGCCAGCGCCGTCGCCGCGCTGGCCTTACGGCAGACGGAAGACATAGAGCATGCCTCCTCGCGACGTGACCGCGGGCAGATCCTTCATGGCCTCGACGAAGCCGCCGGCGGCCGTGCCGTCGCGCGTGTCCAGGTTGTTGGAGACGACGAGGCCCGCCCAGCCGCCGACGCCCGCGAGGACGGCGATGCACTGGTGCCCGTCGCCGGCGGTGAAGGACACCGGTTGCCCCACGATCCCCGAGACCGTCCTGAACTTCCACAGCTCCTGGCCGTTGCGCGCATCGACCGCCTTGAACCAGCCGTCCATCGTGCCGTAGAACACGAGGTCGCCCGCCGTCGCGAGCGCCCCGCTCCAGACGGGGAACGGTTCGCCGATCGTCCACGCCTTGCGCCGCGCGACCGGATCCCAGGCGGCCACTTCGCCGCGCCGCCTGCCTGGGGCGGGATGCATGCGCGCCTGCGTGCCGAGGTAGGGCGTGCCGCTCACATGGCCGACCTCGTACAGGCTCGCGTCCTCGCACAGGTTCTGGTGCGGCAGGTAGAGCAGGCCCGTGCGCGGCGACCAGGCGCTGGGCTGCCAGTTCTTGGCGCCGGCCGAACCCGGGCAGATCCCGCGCGCCACGCGGCCGATGCCCGGCTCCTTGCTCGAGTCGTAGCGCAGCGCGCCGGTGGCCGGGTCGACGCCGTGCGATGTGGTGACGAGCGCGTACGGATCGGCGGACAGCAGTTCGCCGGTGGCGCGATCCATCACGTAGACGTAGCCATTGCGGTCGGGATGCAGCAGGACGTGCCGCGTCCGGCCGCCGATCGCCAGGTCGACCAGCACGCTCTCGTTGCCGCCGTCGTAGCGATGGCGGTCGTGCGGACTGGTCTGGTACGCCCAGACGGCCTCGCCGGAATCGGGGCGGCGCGCGAACAGCGTGCTCGTCCACTTGTTGTCGCCTGGACGCTGGACGGGATTGCGTGGCGCCGGGCTGCCGGTGCCGTGGTACAGGAGATCGAGCTGCGCGTCGTACGAGAGCCAGCCGCTGACCGTCCCGCCGCCGATCCGCCAGGCCTGCGGCGGCCACGTGGCGACGCCGAGATCCTTGCCGCGATCGCCGGCGTAGAACGGCGAGAAGCCGGGACCGATCCGCACGTCGGCGTCCGGGCCGGTGCTCCAGGCGCGCCAGCGCTCCGCACCGGTCGCGACGTCGAGGGCGGCGATGAAGCCGCGTACGCCGAAGTCGGCGCCGTCGTTGCCCACCAGCAGCTTGTCACGCACGACGATGGGCGCCATCGTCATCGACTGGCCGGACGAGAACTCGCCGAGGCGGCTGCGCCAGAGCTCGCGGCCCGTGCGCGCGTCGAGCGCCAGCACCTGGTTGTCCAGCGTGCAGAAGAACAGGCGTCCGTCGGCATGGACCGCGCCGCGGTTGACGACATCGCAGCAGGCGACGCCGCGCGCGCCGGGGTTCGCCTTCGGGTCGAACGTCCAGAGCAGCTTGGGACCGGGGCCGGACAGGTCGAACGCGAGGACGCGGTTGGGGAACGCCGTGACGACGAACATCGCGCCGTCGGCGACGATCGGCGCGCCCTCCTCGCCCTTGTCCGTCGAGGTCGAGAAGGTCCACGCGGGCCGCAGCTTCGCCACGTTGGAGACCGTGATCTCCGCCAACGGGCTGTAGCGCGTGTTGGCGTCGTCGTGCGCCGCCATGGGCCAGTCGCCCGGGCTCGCGGCGGCCAGGGCGGCGTGGACGATGGCGCAGGCCGCCACGGTCGACCGCCTGGCGACGCGTGCGGCCTGAATGGGAAGAGACACCGGTCACCCGAAAGTGGCTGAGAGGCGTCGCAGGGCAAGGCTCGTGCCGGCTCACGCGCACGCGAGCCGCGGGACGCCATGGTCCGGCTGGCCCGGCGTGCGGTCGTTTCGCGCGTCCGTGCGGCGCGAGCGGGCCGATCAGCGCGCGGCGGATGCCGGCGCCGTGGCCCGCGTCCTGGCCCGGGCGCGCCATTCGGCCGCCAGCGCGGCGGCACCGAGCAGCAGGACCAGCAGGCCCATCCCAAGCGCCACCCGGATCGATGCCGCGTCGGCGAACGAGAGCACGAACGGGGCTGCCAGCATCCACGCGCCCAGGCCGACGATGCCGCACTCGACCCACGGCCGCCCGATGACGGCGGCCGCGATGGCGGCGACGACCAGGCAGGCTCCGACGATCACGGCATTGGCCACGGCGGGCTGCACCATCGCATAGCCGGCCAGCCATGGCGAGACGAGGATCGCCAGGCCGGCCACGGCGCTCGACGGATCCTGCCAGTGTCTTGGCGCGGCCATGGCCTCAGGCCGCCTGGTGGAACGGCAGCTCGTGCGCCGCGGCCGTGGCGTCGAGGATGCGCCGGGCGTTGGCCACGTCCTCGGGCGTCCCGTGCACGATGACCAGGAAGCGATCCGCGAGCACGTCGGACTCGTATCGGAGGGCCTGGTGGTGCGGCACGCCCACGCTGGCCAGCGCCGCCGAGAGCGCGGAGACGCCGCCGACGACCGCGGCGCCCTCGAAGGCGGCGATCAGCGCCGCGGCGAACGGCCCGGCCGCGGCGACGATGCCGAACGGTGGCATCACGAACACCGCCGATCCGAGCAGGAGCGCCCAGGCGGCGCCCCAGAACCCGCCCGTGGCACCCCAGGCGCGGACCCGGTCGCCGAGGTCGTAGAAGCCATGCGGATGGTCGTCGGCATAGCCGCCCTTTCCGAACACGGACAGCCTGTGCATGTCGAATCCGCCGCGCGCCAGCGCGTTCATCGCGGCCTCGGCCGCGGTGCGGGTGTCGTAGACGCCGATCACGGGGTCGGCCGGGTGGGCGGGTTCGTTCATCCGAGGGTCTCCTGCTGAGTTCGGGGATGCCACGCACGTCCGGCGCAGCCGTCGTCCATCGGGCCCGCGTGGCCCCGGGGCGTCGTGGCCATCATGCCGGCGCGGCGGCGGGATGGCCGAACTGCTCGAAGGCCGCCAGCGCATCGGCGCTGTACATCAGCGACGGGCCGCCGCCCATGTAGACCGCGACGGCCAGGGCCTCCTCGACCTCGGCACGGGTTGCGCCGAGCGCGACCAGCGCCTTGGCGTGGAAGCCGATGCAGCCGTCGCAGTGCGCCGCCACGCCCAGCGCGAGCGCGATCAGTTCCTTGAACTTGGTCGACAGCGCGCCGGCGGCCAGGGCCGACTGCGCCAGCTGGTTGAAGGCCTGCATCGCGCCGGGCTGGCTGCGGCGCATCGGCGCCAGCAGCGTCGAGATCTCGCGCGTGCGCTGGGAAAAGGAGGTCGAAGGTGACGTCATGGTCCAAGAATGCCGCGGCGGCGGCACGGCGGGGTTGCGCCAGCGCAAGTCCTGTTCGCCGATGCGCGACGCCGCCCCTTTTAGCGGACGGCGGCCCCAACGAGCTGGTCCCCTGCCGATTGCAACGGTCCCAGCGGGTTGCGCTGGTGCTCGATCCGGAAGTTGTCCGGCTCACCGCTGAAGCCGCGGAACAGCACCGTGTCGCCGCGCACCGCGATCAAGGCCTCGAGACGCCAGCCGGAGACGGCCGTCGTGCGTTCGAAGTTGAAGAAGTCCGCGAAGAACCCGCCCCGCCGCTCGCGCCGCTCGGCGCCGAAATGCAGGACGTACGCCCGGCAGGCGTCGCGCGCGAGGATGCAGTCGCGGATGCCGGGGTCGAGCGCCTCGAAGGGAATGCTCGAGTTGGGCGCCAGCCGGGTCACGAGGTCCGGATAGCCGATCACCGTGACGTTGCGCTGGCCCTCGATGTCGAATCCCATCGCGCCGAGTTCGGCCGTGCGCGTGCGCATCGGCTCGATGCGTTCCACCGCCCGGCGCGCGGCCGCGAACGATTCGAAGGGCGGACGCGTGTCGACCACCTGGTCGGGCAGCAGCTGGGCGCAGCCCGCCAGCACGATCGCCGCGATCGCGCAGGGCAGGCGCGCTCCGAGGGAGGCCACGGCGGTCAGTCCCGCGTGACCCACCAGATGACGAGCTTGCCGATGGCGACGAGCATGACCACGATGGCGACGGCCGCCGCGGTGATCATCAGCTGCATGTCGGACGAAAGGGGCGTCATGGCATTCCCTTGCCTCAGGCGACGAACTCGTCGGTGTGATCCAGGCCGGGCACCGGCATCCATGGGCGCAGCAGCATCTCGACACCGAGGCGGGATTGCTCGAACAGGTCCGGCACGCCCGCGTGCGGTTCGACGCCGACGCGGCGCACGCCCGGCCTCAGACGCCAGCCGAGGGCGGCCAGCGCGTCTTCAGGCACCGCCTTCGCCAAGGCCAGCCACTCGTGCTGTGCGCCATCGACGCACGCCACCCAGTCGACCAGCACGGCCTGGCTCGCGGCGACGAGCGACAGCGCGTCGCGGGTCGAGGCCAGCGACGTGACGCCCTGGTTGCAGACCGCCAGCACGTCGCGCGCCGCATGCACCTGGAAGGCCTGGAACTTCCAGAACCAGTCGGACCAGGTCGCGGAAGGCGCCGCCTGCCCCCGGGTCGACGTGGGCTCCGGCAAACTCGGTAGGGTCCTGGCCATGGCGGCTCCTTTGCGCGACGACGGCGCGTCGATGCAGCGACGCGTCGGGCTCAATCTACGCGCCATGGTGGACGCGGCCTTGATCGGCCTCAAGGGCCCGCGGGCAGGCGCTCATGCAAGGCGTGGACAACGCCGGGGACTTGATCTCGCGCAAGGGCACCCTGCGGCGTCGCCGGGTGGGCGAAGACCACGCGATGCGCGCGGCGCCCGCGCAGCTTGCGCCCGCTCAAGGCATTCGCGTCGCATCCCGCAAGAATCGGCATGACACCGCCGGAGTTCCTGCCATGACCTACCGCACCGTGCTGCTGCACCTTCACGACCATGCGCGCTCCGCGGCGTGCGCCGCCTACGCCGCCAGGCTCGCCCGCCGTCTCGAGGCCCGGCTGGTCGGCCTGGCCTGCCACACAGCGGCAGCCGGGCCCCTTCACGAGCTCGCCCCGATGATCGGCAGCGACCCGATCGCCGCGGACCTGCGCAAGGCCGAGGCACGCGCCAACGCCCGGGCGGTCGAATTCGAACGGCAGTGCGCGCTCGCGGGCCTGCCGGCCTGCGAGACCGCGCGCGACGACGTCGATGCCGCCTCGGCGGTCGTCGCGCACGCGCTGGGCGCGGACCTCGTCGTCGTCGGCCAACCCGACCCGGACGATCCCGGCTACCGCGAGCACCGCGCGCTGGTCGACACCGTGCTCCAGGAGTGCCCGCGCCCGGTGCTCGTCGTGCCGTATGCGGGCGAGTTCGCGCCGGAGTTCGACACCGTGCTCATCGCCTGGGACGACAGCGTCGAGGCCGCGCACGCCGCGACCGCGGCGCTGCCGCTGATCGCACGGGCGCGTGCCGTCCACCTGATCCGCCTGCGCCATCCCGGAAATGAAAGCGCGCTGCCGCTGCAGGCCGGCGTCGACCGCGCCACGACCTGGCTCGCCTGCCATGGCCTCGAGGTGCAGGGCCGCGTCTCGACGAACGCCCTGCCCGTCGGGGAGGCCTTGCTGTCGGAGCTCGCGGACACCGGCGCGAACCTGCTCGTGATGGGCGCGTGGGGGAGCGGGCGCGCCGTCGAGCGCCTGGTGGGAGGCGCCACCCGGACGCTGGTCGACAGCATGACGGCGCCCGTGTTGTTCGCTCACTGAGCGGACGCGCCTGGCCTGCCGTGGCCGAGGACACGGGAAGGCCTCGCCGACGCCGAATGGCCGCTGTCGATGGCGGTCGATGCCGGCAGCCCGTCGACGTCATCGGCCTGGCGGCCGAAGGGCGCCCGCGCGGGGCGACGTCACACGATGTCCGCCACCTTGCCCGCTGACCTGGACGAACCGGCCGCGCCCTCCTCCATTGCCGCCACGTCGACGCCGTGCTGGTACTCGGGCACGCTGGCAGGCCACTTCAGCTGCTCCTCGATGGCCTGGCGCAGGCAATCCGCGGACTCCGGTTCACCGTGCGTCACGTACACGTGGCGCGGCGGCGTCGGCAAGGCCCCCAGCCACGCCAGGAGCTCGTCGCGGTCGGCGTGCGACGACAGGCCCTCGATGGTCGCCACCTCGGCGCGCACCGGCACCCAGCGCCCATGCACGCGCACCGAGCGCGCGCCGCCCACGAGGGCCGCCCCGCGCGTGCCCATGGCCTGGTAGCCCACGAACAGCAGCGTGTTGGCCGGCACCGGCGCGAACGCCTCGATGTGGTGGACGACGCGCCCGCCGGTGGCCATGCCGCTGGCCGAGATGATGACCGCGGGGTATCGCAGCGAGGCCAGTCCGCGCGATTCCTCGACGCCGTTGACGAAGCGCACGCCGCGCCACAGGTCGGCGCAACCGGCCTCGTCCAGCCGATGCTGCCCGGGATGGCGGCGGTAGAGCGCCGTCGCATCGGTGGCCATCGGGCTGTCGAGGAAGACGGGGACGTCGGGGATCTGCTGCGAATCCTTCAGCCGGCGCAGGGCCAGCAGCAGGAGTTGCGCCCGGCCGACCGCGAACGCCGGCACGATCACGTGGCCCCCGCGGGCGGCCGTGCGATTGACGACCTCCGCCAGCGCGGTCAGCGGGTTCGACCGCTCGTGCAGGCGATTGCCGTAGGTCGACTCGACGACCACCAGGTCGGCGGCTTCGGGCGGCGCGGGCGGCTTCATCAGCAGGTCGTCGCTGCGTCCCAGGTCGCCGGAGAACAGGACGCTGCCGGCCTCCGTCTGCAGGTGCACGCTGGCCGCGCCCAGGATGTGGCCGGCCTCGCGCCAGCGCACGAACAATCCGGGCAGCGCCTCCACCGTCTCGCCGAAGCGGTGCGACCGGAACAGCGGCAGCGTCGCCCGCGCCCGGGCCTCGGTGTAGAGCGGCAGCGCCGGTTGATGCCGGCTGGTGCCGTGGCGGTTGGCGTAGGCCGCCTCCTCCTCCTGCAGGTGCCCGGAGTCGGGCAGCAGCAGTCCGCACAGTTCCGTGGTGGCCTGCGTCGCATGGATCATTCCACGAAAGCCCTGCTCCACGAGCCGCGGCAGGTAGCCGCTGTGGTCGATGTGCGCATGCGTCAGGACGACGGCGTCGATGGACGCCGGATCGACGGGCAGCGGCGCCCAGTTGCGCAGCCGCAGCTGCTTCAGGCCCTGGAACAGGCCGCAATCGACGAGCACGCGACGGCGCCCGTGCTCGACGAGGTAGCGCGAGCCGGTCACCGTGCCGGTGGCCCCGAGGAAGGTCAGTTTCATGGCAACTCCACGCAGGAAGGGTCAGGGCGCGGACGAGGTGGTCGCCGCGCGGGAATGCGGCCGCTCGCGGCCGGGCTGGCGGAACCCTGCTGGGGCGCCGGACCGGCCCGCGGCATCGCGCCGGCGCCGGGCCGCGATGCCGCGCCGGCCTGGCCAGGCATCACTGCAGCGCGGTGGCCGGCGCCAGGGCGTCGTGCACGAACTCGCCGAGCGCCTCGGCATCCGGAATCACGATCTCGCGCCGCGCGCCGTCGGCGAACGCGATCAGGCCCTCGCGCGCGAGGCGGGACAGCGCGCGGCTGACCGTCTCCAGCGTGAGGCCCAGGTAGTTGCCGACCTCCGCGCGCGTCATGCGCAGCGTGATCTGGTCGGTCCGCAGGCCGCGGCAGGCCAGCGCGGCCGCCCAGTCGTGCAGGAAGTCCGCGACGCGGGCGTCCGCGGGCAGCGTGCAGACGGACATCAGCGAGCTGCGGTCGCGCGCGAGTTCGCGGCCCATCGCCTCGTGGAACGCCGTCATCAGGCCGGGACGGACCGCGCAGGCCTGCACGAGCGCGGCGTAGGGGACGGCCCAGACCTCGCCGGTGTCCAGCGCAACCGCGTCGCACTCGTGCGCGGCATCGGCGATGCCGTCCAGGCCGAGCCAGTCGCCGCGAAACTTCACGCTCACGATCTGCTCGCGTCCGTCCCGGGTCAGGTTGACGATCTTGTAGGCGCCGGTGCTGGCGACGAACAGGTGCGTGAAGCGCTGCCCGGCCTGGTAGACGATGTCGCCCGCGCGCACCACGCGGCGCTGGACCTCGACGCTGGACAGCACCAGCCCCAGGCGTTCCGCGACCCGCTGCGCATGGGCGGCTTCGCGCTGCGCATCGCGTCGCGGTTCCCGCGCAGCCGATGCACAGCGGCCGGCCTGGGCAGGCAGGGACGCGCGGCAAGAAAGGGGGCTGGCGATGGCAGCGTCGGAGATCATGTCGTCGTCCTGCGGTGGTGGAAGGATGTCTCACGATAAGGTTCTCGAGCCAGCCGCGTGCCAATGCGCGGTGTCGTCCGGTGACGGTGTGTGAACGGGATGTGACGGACGTCGAAACCACGCGCCGACGACACCCCGCTTGATGGATCGCAAGCTTGCGCATCGCCGGCCACCTAACCTGTGGCATCGGCCTCACCCTTCGTTCCGCGCCCGCTCCGTCAACATGTGCCCCGTCCACGCCAAGTCACCGTCCGCGCTCAACGCCGCCGACACCGGCCGCGCATTGGTCGAGGCCGCCAGGCGGCTGCGCGAGTCCCTGGCCGCGGGCCTGGCGGCGCCGTTGCGGGGCCGCCATGTCGCCATCGCGGCGGAACACCACGACAAGCCCTCCGCCCGGCTGTTCGAGCGGGCCGCGACCTCGCTCGGCGCGCGCGTGTCCCACATCGGCGCGGGTGCCCTCGCCGTGGCGCCCCAGCGCCAGGACACCGCCGCCCGACTGCTGGGCAGCCTCTACGACGCCATCGATTTCATCCCGCTCCCGGCCGAGCGGGCCGAATCGCTGCAGCAGGCGGCGGGCGTGCCCGTGTTCGCCGACCTGGGCGGTGAGCACAGTCCGCTGCAGGCGCTGCTGACGCCGCAGGGCTCGCCGGCGGACCGCGAAGCCGAACTGCTGGCGCTGATGCAGGCGGTGCTGGTGGATGCCGTGCGCTGAGGAGGGCGCGGGCCGCCGCGGGCGGCGCCGACCCGCGAGCCGCCCCTGCGCGTGGCCGCCGCTTCAGAAGCGGTAGCCCGCCCCGAGCGACAGCAGCCAGGGATCGACCTTGAAGCTGCCCACCTTCACGCCGGCGGAGCGGACATCGGTGCGGATCTGCACCCACTTCGCATCGGCGTTGATGAGCCAGCCGCCGGCCAGCGGGACGTCGACGCCGGCCTGCAGCGCCGCGCCGAAGCTGTTGTTCTTGATCGACGGCTGCAGCGCCTGGGTGGTCGCGGCGTCGAAGTGGACGTCGGAGAAGTGCGTCCAGTTCACGCCGACGCCGGCATAGGGGCGCACCGGCAGGCCGGTCAGGTGGTACTGCAGCGTCAGCACCGGCGGCAGGTGCTTCAGCGAGCCGATGGGCGTGCCGCCGGCCGAGATCGTCTGCTTCTGCGGATAGGTCAGCACGAGCTCGGTCGCGAGGTTCGGCGTGAGGAAGCGCGTGATGTCCAGCTCGGGCAGCACCTTGTCGTTGATCGACAGGCCGAGGCCGGTGCTGTCCTTGTTCGCGGACTGCAGGTACGTGCCTCGCACGCGGACGATCCAGTCACCCGTGTCGAAGGGGGCCTGGGCGCAGGCGATGGCGGGCGCGATGGCGGCGGTGGCGATCAGGAGTCGAACGGTGCGTGACATGAGGGCTTGTTCCTTGTTGATGAGCCCTCATTGCATCGCCCGCGGTCGCGTTGCGCCTTGTCCTGGGACAAGACGGCTCGCGCGGCGCGGCGCCGCCGCCACACCAGGCCGCTAATGGGACATGAGCACCGGGACGGTCATGCTCTCCATGACCGTGCGCGTGGCACCGCCCAGCAGCCGCTCGGCGAGGCGGCCGTGGCCCCAGCAGCCCATCACCAGCAGGTCGGCGCCGACGTCGGCGGCATGCGACAGCAGCGCGTTGCCGATGTCCGAGCTGGGATAGCGCACGTGGCCGCCCGCGCGGATGCCGTGCCGGGCGAGCCATTGAACGACGCCCTGCGCGGGCGACTGCTCGATGCGGCCGCTCGATGCGGCGAGCGTGTCGAACACGACGACGTGGACCGCCTGCGCCCGCCGGAGCAGCGGCAGCGCATCGGCCACCGCGCGCGCGGCGCCGTGGCTGCCGTCCCAGGCGACCAGGGCGGTGTCGCCGAAGTCGTCGAAGCGTCCGGCATAGGGCAGCAGCAGCGTGGGCCGCGGGCTGCGCAGGACGACGCCGTCGACCACGTCGCGACGCCGCGACGCCCCGTCCTCGGACGGATCGGGCTGGCCCAGGATCACCAGGTCGTGCAGGCCGGCGCGCTTGATGATCGCGCGATCCGCGTCCTCGATCTCGTCGACCTCGGTCTCGAACGACGCCAGCTCGAGCCGGTCGCACAAGCCGCGGAAGCGCTGCTCGCGCGCCGCGGCCTCGCGCTGCGCCGCCTCCAGTTCGACCGTCAGGGGATCGGCGAAGCCGCCCATCGCCACGGCCACGCCGACGCCGGTGGGCACCGGCCGATGGCACGAGAGCCCGTCGACGTGGCTGCCCAGCCGCTGGGCGAACTTCGCCGCCTGCTGGTTGCGCACGTCGGCGCGGGCGTCGTCGTCGAGGAACATCAGGATCGTCGGATAAGTCATGGAAGAAGCTCCCGAGGGGTTGAGACGAGCGGATTCTGGAGAGTCGACCGCGGGTGCGGCTTGCGTTGCCGCAAGGCGGTCCGTCGACCGGGAAATGACGAAGATCAAAGCCGATGCGCGGACCTTTGGCTATCTTGCTCAGGCCGCGCCATCCGGCCGGCTTCCGACCATTGAAAGAAGCGACTCCGACATGACCTCCCGCCGTGCCTTCATCCAGATCCTTCCCCTTGCCGGCGCCGCCGCGCTCTGCGCCAACGCGGCCTGGGCCGCGGACACGCCGCAGGTCGATCCGAAGGACCCGCAGGCCGTCGCACTGGGCTACGTGGCCGACGCGACGAAGGCCGACAAGGCCAAGTTCCCGCGCTACGCCGCCGGCCAGGCGTGCGGCAGCTGCCAGCTGTACCAGGGCAAGCCGACGGACGCCTCCGCGCCCTGCGCGCTGTTCGGCGGCAAGCACGTGGGCGCCAAGGCCTGGTGCAGCGCCTACGTGAAGAAGGCCTGACCGCCGGGCGGGCATGCCCGCGCGCCGGCGTGCGGATGCCGCCCTACCCGCCGCGCGGCTCGAAGGCCGCCGCCACCACGTCCACCAGGTGGCGCCCCTGCGGCGTGAGCTCGACGCCCTCGTCGTCGACATCGAGCAGGCCCGCCGCGACCAGCGGCTCGAGTTCGCGCAGCGCTCGCGCGAGGACCTCGCGCGCCTCCACCAGTTGCGACAGCGCGATCGCCTCGAAATCCAGGCGCCCGTGGCACACCAGCGACGCCACCGCCGCCCGGGCCGCCCGCGCCTCGGGCGACGACGCGGCCCGGGTCGCCACCGACAGGCCGCTGCGTGCGACCGCCTCGGCATGAGCGTCGATCCCGCAGCGATTGCGATGGAACGTCGTGCCCAGGCGGCCGAAGGTGCCCGGCCCGATCGCCAGCGTTCCCGCCGCCGCCGCCGGCGCCAGGCCGTCGACTTCCAGGTGGAGCCGCCCGCGGCGCCGGGCGTTCATGAGCGGGTCGTCGTCTGGCGCGAACAGGCCGGCCGCCACATGGTGGTAGCCGGCGCACGCCAGGGCGTCAACGGCCATGGCATGCAGGGCACCGCGCCGGGCGCGCGGCGACACCGGCCGCGACGCGTCCCGGCACGCCGCCTCGCCGGCCGGCACGATGCAGGCACGGGTTCCCAGGTCGATGCGTGCGGCACCGGCGCGCGCCAGCTCCCGCACGTCGCTCCCCAGGCCCTCGGCGTCCAAGCCGGGGCGCGCGCAGTCGAGCGAGACGGAGACCGCCAGGAATTCGCCGGCGCGGCCGACGCTGATCGGATCGGGCCGGGCTCCCGTCAGGAGGAGGCGCACGCTGCCCGCGGCGCGCCACGCCCGCACGGTGGGCATGTCGATGCGCGACGCCTCGACGCAGACCTGCGCGTCCGCCGCACGGAATGTCCTTCGGATGGCCTCCATCGCGTCCGCCAGGCGCCGATCGCCCCCGGTCATGCCGTCGCCCGCCTGGAAGGTGACGCGCGCGATGTGCTGAGGTGTCTCGAGCCGCTCGGCCAGCACGGCGATCTCGCGCAGCACCGCCGCCATGGAACGCCCGCTGCCCGCGCAGTGCGTGCACGGCAGACGGACGAGGATGTGCAGCGCCAGCGCATGCGCCGGCCCGCTGGGCGCCCCGCGCGCGGCCAGCATCTCGCCGAACGCCTGCGGCGACAGCGCGTGCGTGAAGGTTTGCGCCGGCGGCAATGCCAGGTTGCGCGGCACGATCCGGTCGAAGCGGGCGAACTGCGCCGGCGTCGGCACGGGGTCGGACGGCGCTTGCAGGAGGAGCGTGTGCATGAGGACGATCCTCGCGACGGCGCATCGGGCTGCATTGATCTGGCGCAAGCTCGATGAGCAGCGACGTCCGAACAATCGACGTATTGAGCCAAGTCAGATCCGCCATGACGATATCCCTGCCCAGCGCCGTCCTTCCCGTCGATGCCGCCTGCCACCACCAGGTCGGCTGCTCCAGCTGCGGCCTGCGCCAGCTGTGCCTGCCCGATGGCTTCAGCGACGAGGAGATGCAGCGGCTGGACCAGCTCGTCTCCAGCCGGCGCAGCGTCCGGCGCGGCGAGGCGCTGTTCCGGGACGGCGATCCGTTCCACGGCATCTTCGCGGTGCGCGCCGGCTTCTTCAAGACCGCCACCACCAGCGTCGACGGCCGCGAGCGGGTGACCGGCTTCCAGATGGGCGGCGAACTTCTCGGGCTGGACGGCTTCGACGACGACACGCACCGCTGCGACGCCATCGCCCTTGAGAGCTCGCAGGTCTGCATCATCCCGCAGGACGCCCTCGAATCGCTGTCGCGCACGCTTCCGGCGCTCCAACGCCAGCTGCATCGCATCATGAGCCGCGAGATCGTGCGCGAGCACGGCGTCATGACGCTGCTGAGCGGCATGCGCGCGGAGGAGCGCGTCGCCGCGTTCCTCGTCAACCTGGCCCTGCGGCTGAAGGCGCGCGGCTTCTCGCCGTCGGCGTTCGTGCTGCGGATGACGCGCCAGGAGATCGGAAGCTACCTCGGCCTGCAGCTCGAGACGGTCAGCCGCTGCTTCTCGCGCCTGCACGACGAACACGTCCTCGACGTGCGCCAGCGCGACGTTCGCATCCTCGACACGCAGGCCCTGCAGGACCTGGTCGGCGGCACCTCGGCATGAAGGGCTGAGGCGATGGCCGAGACGGCGGCGTCGACGCTGCGCATCACCGGCATGCATTGCGCCGCCTGCGCGGACACGGTCGAGGCCGCGCTGCGGCGGGTGCCCGGCGTCGTCGCCGCCAGCGTGAGTGCGGCCGCACAGGCCGCCGAGGTGCGCTGGGACCCGGCGCGCGTCGGCGCCCAAGCCATCGCGTCGGCCGTGCGCGCCGCGGGCTACGAGGCGCAGCCCGACACCACGGCCGCGGCGCGCGCGGCCCGCAAGCGCGAGGCGCGCGTCGCGCTGTGGCGCCTGTTCGTCGCCGGCCTGTGCGCGATGCAGATCATGATGCTGGCCGAACCGGTGTACCTTGCAGCGCCGGGCGAGATCGCGCCGGAATATCGTCGCCTGCTCGACTGGGGCGAGTGGGTGCTGTCGCTGCCGGTGCTGCTCTTCTCCGCCGCGCCCATGTTCGCCAGCGCATGGCGCAGCATGAAGTCGCGGCGCATCGGCATGGACGTGCCGGTGGCGCTCGGCATCGCGATCGCGTTCGTCGCGAGCAGCGCCGTCGCCTTCGGGCCCGCCGAGGGCCTGGCCCGCCACGAGGTGTACTTCGACTCGCTCTCGATGTTCGTCACCTTCCTCCTGGCCGGCCGCTATCTCGAGATGTCGGCCCGCCATCGCGCCGAGGCGACCCTGGAACAGGCCACTTCGCAGCTTCCCGCGCGGGCGACGCGCATCGGCGCGGACGGCGCGGCCGTCGATGTCGC
>JAEKKH010000042.1 GCA_019510465.1 Burkholderiales bacterium | reverse complement strand
TGCCGAGGCGGCAACTACGAGGCCAGGCGGACCGTCTCGTCTTGGTCGATATCCCTTGGCTTTCGGAGCAGTTCGACATCAGCTTGATATGGCACGAACGCACCCACGGACACGCTGGCCATCGCTGGATTCGGGATCTAGTTGTCGAGGTCGCTGCTGACGAAGGCAAAGGCGTGCGCATGCCGGAGCCCGAGCAGACCAGGCGCTAGCCGCGGGCTGACTGCCGCAACTCGCATAAGGTTGCGCTGATTTCGACAAAGGCGCCGCGCGGATATCGATAGCCAAACGTGTTCGTTTTCGCGCAGGGCGAGCGCGCCTAACGTCGAGGGGCTGTCCATTCCCCAACACCGTCGCCATGTCAGTTGTCGCCCTTGCCGGCAGCCCCTCCGCTCCGTCGCGCTCCACCGCCTTGCTGCGCCATGTCCTGGCGCTGCTCGACGACAGCGTCGCGCGGTCCGAGATCGAGCTGCGCGATCTTCCGCCGGCGGCGCTGGTGCGCGCCGAACCCGACGACCCGGCCATCCGGCGGGCGCGCGAGCAGGTCGCCGCGGCGCGCGTGGTGGTGATCGCCACGCCGATCTACAAGGCGTCGTTCAGCGGCCTGCTCAAGGCGTTCCTCGACCTGCTGCCGCAGGACGCGCTGCGCGGCAAGACCGTGCTGGTGCTGGGCACCGGCGGCAGCGCCGCGCACCTGCTCGCCCTCGACTACGCGCTCAAGCCCGTGCTCACGGCGCTCGGCGCACGCCACATCCTCGATTCGGTCTACGCGGTCGATGCGCAGTTCGCGCCGCACGCCGTCCACGGCCACGTCGCCGACGACGCCATCGTGCAGCGCATCGAGTGTGCGCTCGCCGACGCTCCGGTCGCACTGCGCACGGCCGCGAGCGACGCGTTGCGGTCGCCGGCCCTCGCGGCCTGAACCACCCCGTCACGAACGACAACCTCGGAGGATCCCCATGAACGTTCCGTCGCCCCTCGTCCGTCGCGCCTGGTTGGGCCGCGTCGCCGCCGCCGCGCTCGCGTCGATCGCGCTGGGCATCGTGTCGGCGCCCGTGCCGGCGCGCGCCGAGCCCGTCAAGGAGCTGCGCATCGGCTTTCAGAAATCGGCCAGCCTGCTGGTGCTGCAGAAGGCGCAGGGCACGCTCGAGAAGCGCCTGGCGCCACAGGGCGTCGCGGTGAAGTGGGTCGAGTTCCCGGCCGGGCCGCAACTGCTCGAAGGGCTCAACGTGGGCGCCGTCGATGTCGGCTACGTCGGCGAGGCGCCGCCGATCTTCGCGCAGGCCGCCGGCGCGCGCTTCGTCTATGTCGGCAACGACCCGGCCGCGCCGGCGACCGAGGCCCTCGTCGTGCCCAAGGGGTCACCGCTGAAGTCGGTGGCCGAGCTCAAGGGCAAGCGCATCGCGCTGAACAAGGGCTCCAACGTGCACTACCTGCTCGTGAAGCTGCTGGAGAAGAACGGCCTGAAGTATTCGGACGTCACGCCCGTCTTCCTGCCGCCCGCCGATGCGCGGGCCGCGTTCGAGAAGGGAGCGGTCGATGCCTGGGTCATCTGGGATCCGTTCCTGGCCGCCGCGGAGCATCAGCTCGGCGCCCGCCAGCTCGCGGACGGCACCGGACTGGTCAACAGCTTCAGCTTCTATCTGGCGCAGACCGACTTCGCGCAGGCGAACCCGCAGGTGATCCGCACGCTGTTCGCCAACACGGATGACGCCGCGCGCTTCGTGCAGGCCGACGTCCCGCGCGCCGCGGCGTTGATCGCTCCGCTGCAGGGCCTGGACGTCGCCGTCGTGGAGACGAGCCTGAAGCGCTACCGCTACGGTGTCGCGCCGCTCACGCCCGCCGTGGCCGACCAGCAGCAGAAGATCGCCGACACCTTCTTCGAGCTGAAGCTGATCCCGAAGGCCGTGCGCATCGCCGACGCGTTGCCCGCCAGGGGCGGCGCGACGGTCGCCGGACAGTGAGGCGCGACATGAAGACCAGCGTCGATCGGCGCCAGGCGATCGCCTTGCTCGCCGCGGGCAGCGCGGGCCTGACGGGCGTGCGCGCATCCGCGGCGTCTTCGCAGGTACGCATCGGCTACCAGAAATCATCGGTCAATCTCATGGTCACGCGCGAACGCCGCCTGCTCGATGCGACGTTGCCCGGCGTGAATGTGAAGTGGGTGGAGTTCCCGGCCGGGCCGCAGATCCTCGAGGCCCTGGCCGTGGGCAGCCTGGACATCGGCTTCACCGGCGACACCCCGCCCGTGTTCGCGCAGGCCGCGGGCAAGGACATCTGGTACGTCGGACTCGAGCCGCCGAAGCCGGCGAGCTCCGCCATCCTCGTGGCGGCCGATTCGCCGATCAGCGCACTTGCCGACCTCAGGGGCAGGCGCATCGGCTTCCAGAAAGGCTCGAGCTCTCACTACCTCGTGCTGCGCGCCCTCGACAAGGGCGGTCTGAAGTGGTCGGACATCACGCCGCTGTATCTTGCACCATCCGACGCGCGCGCCGCGTTCGAGAAAGGCGCGCTCGACGCCTGGGGCATCTGGGACCCGTACTATGCCGCCGCCGAGATCGACGGTCGCGCACGCGTGCTCACGACGGGCCAGGGCCTGTCCAGCAACAACAGCTTCTACCTCGGTTCGCGCGAGCTCACGCGCCAGCCGGCGCTCGTCAAGGGCCTGTTCGCGGCGCTGTCGCAAGCCGACGCGCTTGGCAAGGCCGACGTGCCGCAGACGGCGAAGTTCCTGTCAGAGGCCACCGGCGTGCCGCTGGCCGGCACGATCCGCTTCCTGCAGCGACGCACGTCCGGCCCGGTGACGGTGCTCAAGTCGTCCGACATTGCCGACCAGCAGCGCGTCGCCGATGCGTTCAGCCGGATCGGCCTCATTCCCAAGCCGCTGAAGGTCGCGGATGCCGTCTGGCAGCCCGGCTCGTCCTTCGCCTGATTTCCGTCCGAAAGAATCCCCGTCATGAAGATCCTCTGGTTCATCCCCACGCACGGCGACTCGCGCTACCTCGGCACGTCGCGAGGCGCGCGCCAGACCGACCTCGACTATTTCAAGCAGGTGGCGATCGCCGCCGACACGCTCGGCTACGAGGGCGTCCTGCTGCCCACCGGGCGCTCGTGCGAGGACTCGTGGATGGTCGCGGCCAGCCTGGTCGATGTCACCAAGCGGCTGAAGTTCCTCGTCGCGCTGCGCCCCGGCATCATCCAGCCGGTGCAGACGGCACGCATGGCCGCCACCCTGGACCGCTTGTCGGGCGGCCGCGTGCTGGTCAACCTCGTGACCGGCGGCGATCCCGACGAGCTCGCCGGCGACGGCCTGCACCTGAGCCACGAGGAACGCTACGAGCTCTCGGCCGAGTTCGTGTCGATCTGGCGCGACGTGCTGCAGGCCAGCCACGGGAACGAGGCGATCGACTTCGACGGCAAGCACCTGAAGGTCCAGGGCGCCAAGGTGATCTACCCGCCGGTCACGCGGCCTTACCCGCCGTTGTTCTTCGGCGGTTCGTCGGCTCCGGCGCACGACCTCGCGGCGTCGCAGTGCGACACCTACCTCACCTGGGGCGAGCCGCCGGCCGCCGTCGCCGAGAAGGTGCGCGACGTGGGCGACCGCGCAGCGCGCCTCGGCCGCGAGCTGGAGTTCGGCATCCGCCTGCACGTGATCGTGCGCGAGACGGAGGAAGAGGCCTGGGCCGCCGCGGGCAAGCTGATCTCGCACCTGGACGACGACATCGTCGCGGCGGCGCAGAAGAAGTTCGCCGCGATGGACTCGGTCGGCCAACGCCGCATGGCGGCACTGCACGCCGGCAAGTTCGACAAGGCCAACCCGCGCGCGGGGCTGGAGGTCGCGCCCAACCTGTGGGCCGGCGTCGGCCTCGTGCGGGGCGGCGCCGGGACGGCTCTGGTGGGCAATCCCGAGCAGGTCGCCGCACGCATCCAGGAATACGCCGATCTCGGGATGAACTACTTCATCTTCTCGGGCTACCCGCACCTGGAGGAAGCCTATCGCTTCGCGGAGCTCGTGTTCCCGCTGCTGCCGCTGGCCACGCGCGAGAAGCTGGTACAACCCGCGCTCACCGGGCCGTTCGGCGAGATCGTCGCGAACGACATCCGCCCGAGGGCCGACCTGGCTCGAGCCGCCGGCTGAGGTCGACGATGCGAGTTGGCGCATTGATCTGGCGCGCGATCGCGCCGTGGGTCGTCCCGCTGGTCATCCTGCTGGCGTGGGAGGCCTCGTCGCGCGGCGGCTGGCTGTCGGTGCGCATCCTGCCCGAGCCGCTTTCGGTGGCCACCGCGTTCTGGAGCCTGCTGGTCTCGGGCTCGCTGCTGCACGACGTCGCGATCAGCGCCGGCCGCGCGCTCGGCGGCCTGGCGATCGGCGGCGGCCTCGGCCTGGTGCTGGGCCTGTTGACCGGCAGCTTCCGCAGTGCCGAGACCTTGCTGGACACCACCCTGCAGATGATCCGCAACATCCCCGCGCTGGCACTGATCCCCCTCGTGATCCTGTGGTTCGGCATCGACGAGACGGCCAAGCTGTTCCTCGTGGCGATCGGCGTGTTCTTCCCGGTCTACCTCAATACCTGCCACGGCATCCGCGCGGTCGACGCCGGACTGATCGAGATGGCGCGCAGCTACGGCCTGCAGGGCTGGCCGCTGTACCGCGAAGTGATCCTGCCTGGCGCGCTGCCGTCCATCCTGGTCGGCCTGCGCTTCTCGCTGGGGCTGATGTGGGTGCTGCTGATCGTCGCAGAGACGATCTCCGCGCAATCGGGGATCGGCTACATGACGATGAACGCGCGCGAATTCCTCCAGACCGACGTCGTGCTGGTGGGCGTGCTGCTGTACGCGCTGCTCGGCAAGCTTGCGGACCTCGTCGCCCGCGGCCTCGAGCGCCGCTTCCTGCGCTGGAACCCGGCCTACCTCGGCACGCCGGCCTGACATTCCTGAAGGACACGCATGCAACGTGACTGGATTGCACCGCCCACCGCCGGCCTGGCCTTGCGGCTCGCGGGCCTGCGAAAGGACTTCGGCGCGCGCACCGTGCTGGACGGCATCGGCATCGACATCGCTCCCGGCCAGTTCGTCGCCGTCGTGGGCCGCAGCGGCTGCGGCAAGAGCACGTTGCTGCGGCTGCTCGCGGGCCTGGAGTCGCCGACCTCGGGCGAGCTGCTGCTGGGCGGGGCGCGCGCGGCCGCGCGACGCGACGACGTGCGCATGATGTTCCAGGAGCCGCGCCTGCTCCCTTGGCGCACGGTCATCCAGAACGTGCAGTTGGGCCTCGACGGCGCGGACGCGCCCGCCCGCGCGCGTGACGCACTCGCGCACGTGGGCCTGGCCGATCGCGCGAACGACTGGCCCTCGGTGCTCTCGGGCGGACAGCGACAACGCGTGGCGCTGGCGCGCGCGTTGGTGCACCGGCCGCGGCTGCTGTTGCTCGACGAGCCGCTCGGAGCCCTGGACGCGCTGACGCGCATCGAGATGCAACGCCTCATCGAATCGGTGTGGCGCGAGCTGCGCTTCACGGCGGTGCTCGTCACGCACGACGTCGCCGAGGCAGTGGCGCTGGCGGACCGGGTGCTCCTGGTGGAGGAAGGTCGCATCACGCGTGACGAACCGGTCCCGCTTCCGCGCCCGCGCGCGCACGGCTCGGCCGCCTTCGCCGAATTGGAGGGGCGCATCCTCGAGCACTTGCTCGAGGAGACATCGGATCCAGGCGAGGCGGCGCTCGCGAGGTTGGCGGCATAGCTCGCCTCGGCCAGGCATCCCGGCTTCGCCGACAGACTGCGACTCGGCCTAGCGACGCCCGGCTGGGACGTTCGGCGACTGTTGCGACCCGTACTCGGCTCGACCGCGTCTTCGCGTCGGGCAACGGACCACATCGAGCTTGCGCTGCTTGCCCGGCATGGCAATCGGCCGCGGCGATGGCGGCCGAATCGCCCGGGGCACTTGCCGGCAAATGAACTTCCCGAGGATCGATGCGCGAATCATTTCGTTCAGGAATCGCCGCGGGATCCCTATCGTTCGTGACTTGTCATGACCAGTCATGAACCGTGAAGCGACTCCTCCCCGCCAACGCTGAACCCGCTGAGCGCGCCAGCATCTCGCGGCCGACCACGCTCTATGCGCGCATCCGCGAAGAACTGCGCGAACGCATTCTCAGCGGCGCGTGGCAGCCCAACGACCCGGTGCCCTCGGAGCGCGAACTGATGGCCCAGTACAGCGTCAGCCGCATCACCGTGCGACAGGCGCTCGGCGAGCTGCAGAAGGAAAGCCTGATCTTCAAGCTGGCCGGCAAGGGCGCCTACGTGGCGCAGACGCGGCCGTTCCAGGAGCTTGGCCGGCTGCAGGGCTTCGCCGAGGCGATGGAGGCCCGCGGCCACGAGGCCTTCAATCGCGTGCTGGCCGTCGAGCACATCGTCGCGAGTGCCCTGGTGGCGTCGCGCCTCGGCCTGGCGGCGGGCGCGCCGGTGACCGAGATCAAGCGCGTGCGCCATCTCGACCGCCAGCCGGTCTCGCTCGACGTCACCTGGGTGCCGCGCGCGCTGGGCGAACGGCTGGCGCGCGAGGACCTGGCGACGCGCGACGTCTTCCTGATCCTGGAGAACGACTGCGCCACACCGCTCGGGCACGCCGACCTGGTGATCGACGCCGGGCTGGCCGACGAGTCGCTTGGCGCGCAGCTGGGCATCACGGCCGGCGCGCCGGTGCTGCGGATCGAGCGGCTGACTCATGACGCCGCCGGTCGCCCGGTCGACTACGAACACCTGTATTGCCGCGCCGACAACTTCCAGTACCGCCTGCGCATCGAGCGCCAGCGCGGCTGAGCGCGGCAGGAAACCGAAGGCATCCGATGGAAACGATCGAACACGAGGTGGACGTACTGGTGATCGGCGGGGGCACCGCCGGGCCGATGGCCGCCGTCAAGGCCAGGCAGGCCAACCCGGCGCTGCGCGTGCTGCTGCTGGAGAAGGCCAACGTCAAGCGCAGCGGCGCGATCTCCATGGGCATGGACGGTCTCAACAACGCCGTGGTACCGGGCTTCGCGACGCCCGAGCAGTACGTGCGGGAGATCACCGCGGCCAATGACGGCATCGTCAACCAGAAGACGTTGATGGCCTACGCGCGTGGCAGCTTCGACATGATCGAGGAGCTGGACCGCTGGGGCGTCAAGTTCGAGAAGGACGAGACCGGCGACTATGCGATGAAGAAAGTGCACCACATGGGCACCTACGTGCTGCCGATGCCCGAGGGCCACGATATCAAGAAGGTGCTGTATCGCCAGCTCAAGCGCGCTCGCGTGGAGATCACGAACCGCCTCGTCGCCACGCGCCTGCTCACCGACGTCGACGGCCGCGTGGCCGGTGCGATGGCTTTCGACTGCCGCACGGCCGACTTCCACGTGATCCGCGCGAAGTCGGTGGTACTGTCCACCGGCGCCGCGGGCCGCCTGGGCCTGCCAGCCTCCGGCTACCTGTTCGGCACCTACGAGAACCCGACCAACTGCGGCGACGGCTACAGCATGGCGTATCACGCCGGGGCCGAGCTCTCGGGCATCGAGTGCTTCCAGATCAATCCGCTGATCAAGGACTACAACGGCCCGGCCTGCGCCTATGTCACCGGGCCGTTCGGTGGCTACACCACCAACGCGCGCGGCGAGCGCTTCATCGAGTGCGACTACTGGTCGGGCCAGATGATGTGGGAGTTCCAGCGCGAGCTGCAGGGCGGCAACGGCCCGGTGTTCCTCAAGCTGGACCACCTGGCCGAGGAGACGATCTCGCAGATCGAGACCATCCTGCACACCAACGAACGCCCGAGCCGTGGCCGCTTCCATGCGGGGCGTGGCACCGACTACCGGCAGCGCATGGTGGAGATGCATATCTCCGAGATCGGTCTGTGCAGCGGCCATTCTGCCTCGGGCGTCTGGGTGGACGAACACGCGCGCACGACGGTGCCGGGCCTTCATGCCGCGGGCGACCTCGCCTGCGTGCCGCACAACTACATGCTGGGCGCCTTCGTGTACGGTCGGCTCGCTGGCGAGAGCAGCGCGGCGTTCTGCGCGCAGCACGACTTCGCGCCCGTCGACGCCGGCCAGGTCGAGCGCGAGCGCGCCCGCGTGTGGGCGCCGCTGCAGCGCGAGCGCGGCCTGCCGGCCAACCAGGTCGAATTCAAGCTGCGCCGCATGGTCAACGACTACCTGCAGCCGCCCAAGGTCACACGCAAGATGGAGATCGGGCTGGAGCGCTTCACGGCCATCCAGGACGACCTGGGCCAACTGCTCGCGCGCGATCCGCACGAGCTGATGCGCGCGCTGGAAGTGCATGCGATCCGCGACTGCGCCGAGATGGCCGCGCGTGCCTCGTTGTTCCGCACCGAGAGCCGCTGGGGCCTTTACCACGCGCGGGTCGACTTCCCCGAGCGCAATGACGCCGACTGGTTCTGCCACGCGCAGATCCGCAAGGGCGCTGACGGCGCGATGACCAGCTTCAAGCGCGCGATCGAGCCTTACATCGTGCCCATGGCCGAGGACGAGCGCGCCAGCTACCAGCGCCTGCGCGTTCCCGCGGCGGCCGAGGCCGCCGCCGTCCGATCCGAATCCTTCCCGGAGTTCCAGCAATGACCGCGTTTGCCCCGCTCGCGCAGCACCCCGCCGCCGTTCCCGTCAGCGTCGATCCCGACAAGTGCATCGCCCACAAGGGCTGCACCGTCTGCGTCGACGTCTGCCCGCTGGACGTGCTCGCGATCGACCTCGTCAAGGGCAGTGCGTACATGAAGTACGACGAATGCTGGTACTGCATGCCCTGCGAGAAGGACTGTCCCACCGGCGCCGTTCACGTCGACATCCCCTACCTGCTTCGCTGACCCTGGAGAACCTCACGTGAATCGACAGACCTTCGCCGGCGCACTGCTGGCAGCCGCGCTGGCGTTCGCGCCCGCCGCCTTCGGCGCGACCATTCGCGTCGCCATCGGCACCCAGGACACCACCATCAACTGCGCCGCCGGCGGCCTGATGATCCGTGAGCTGCACCTGCTCGAGAAGTACCTCCCGCACGACGGCAGGTACAAGGACGCGCAGTACGACATCGAGTGGCACAACTTCACTTCCGGCGCACCGCTGACCAACGAGATGGTGGCCGACAAGCTGGACTTCGGCGCGATGGCCGATTTCCCGGGCTCGCTCAACGGCGCCGCGTTCCTCAAGGCGGGCAGGAGAAGCATCTTCCTGTCGGTGCTCTCGGGGTCGACGATCGGCAGCGGCAACGGCATCGTGGTGCCGGTGGGCTCGCCGGTGCAGTCGATCGCCGACCTCAAGGGCAAGCAGATCTCGGTGCCGTTCGCGTCCACCGCGCACGGGATGTTGCTGCGCGCCCTGAAAGCGCAGGGCTGGGATCTCGACAGGGACGTCACCGTCCTCACGCAGGCGCCCGAGGTGGCCGGCCCGGCGCTGCAGGTCGGCAAGATCGACGCCCACGCCGACTTCGTGCCATTCGCCGACCTGTTCCCGTACAAGGGCTTCGCGCGCAAGATCTACGATGGCGCGCAGGCCGATGCGCCCACGTTCCACGGCACGCTGGTGGCCGCGGACTACGCGAAGAAATACCCCGAGATCGTCGTCGCCTACCTGCGCGCGGCCATCGAGGCCGACCGCCTGCTGGCCGCCGAGCCGGAAAGGTACAGCGAACTCATCGCCAAGGTCACCGGCGTCGACGCCGAGGTAGCCTACCTGTTCCACGGTCCGTTGGGCCTGCAGACCCGTGACATGACGTGGAAGCCCGAATACCGCCAGGCGCTGGCCACCGCCATCGACACGCTGCGCCTGCTCAAGCGCCACGATTCCAACCTGACGGCCGACAGCTTCATCGACGACAGCTACGTGCGCACGGCGTTCCAGGCCGCGAGCCTGGACTACGACGCGCAGCTGAAGAACTACGCGAAGTCGCCGCTGAAGGCGAAGGATCCGGTCGACGGCAAGCCCATCGCGGACGAGAAGCGGGCCGCCTCGGTGTGGTTCGCCGGCGAGCCGCTTGTGCGCCACTACGGCTCGGCGGAGCATGCCTTCGCCGAGGCCCGCAAGGCCGAGGCCGCCGGCAAGCGCGTCCGCGTGATCTACGTGCACGACCGCGACCTGGGCATCGCACTGCTCGCCAACCAGGCCTGGTTCGCCGCGGACAGCCAGGGGCGGCTGAACGCGTTCCTGCTGAAGGATGCCGCGGCGCGCTGGGCACAGGCCAACCATGCGCAGATGTTGGACTACGCGGCGGCCCGCGGGCTGGCGTCGTCGCACCTGGCCTCGGCCCGTTGACCATGAGTGCCACCCTCGCCAGCAGCGACGCAGGCGCGGCGCCCTCCGCAGCGCATGGGCCCGCACGCTCGGATACATCCCACCCGTGGGCGCGACGCGCGCTCGCGCGCAGCCTGCGGCTTGCGTCGGTCACCGTCTTCCTGCTCACGTGGCAGGCGGTCACGTCGCTTCATCTGAACCTGGGCATCGTCACCTTCGCCAACGTGCCGTCGCCGGTCGCGACGTGGGAGGCGCTGCTCGACTTGCTGCACAGCCCCAAGCTGGCGCAACACGTCGGCTTCAGCCTGTGGCGGGTCGCGGTGGGCTTCGCCATCGCGACGGTCGTGGGCATCGCGCTGGGCCTGGTCGTCGGTCGCTTCGCATGGGCGCGGCGCACGCTGCTGCCGCCGCTGGAGTTGCTGCGGCCGATCCCCGCGGTGTCCTGGATCCCGCTGTCGGTACTGATGTTCCCGTCGACCGAGGCGTCGATGATCTTCATCACCTTCCTCGGCGCCGTGTTCCCGGTGCTGCTCAACACCATTCACGGCGTCGAGGGCGTCGACCGCCGCCTGGTGGCGTCGGCGCGCAGCCTGGGAACGCGGCGCTGGCAGCTGTTTGCGCAGGTTATCGTGCCGGCCGCCGCGCCCAGCATCGCCACGGGGCTGGCCATCGGCATGGGCACGTGCTGGTTCTGCCTGGTGTCGGCCGAGATGATCTCCGGCCAATTCGGTATCGGGTACTACACCTGGGAGTCGTACACCGTGCAGAACTACGGCGGCATCATCGTGGGCATGCTGCTGATCGGCCTGCTCGGCATGGGCAGCAGTGCGCTGATCCGCGCCACGGCGCGGGCCATGATGCCGTGGACGCGCGACGGGGTGGCGCAATGATTGCGCCGCCGACCGGACGCGTGGACATCGCGCATGTCCACATCGAGGTCGGCGCGGGCGTCGACCGCTTCGAGGCACTGCATGACGTGAGCCTGTCCCTCGCACCGGGCGAGTTCGTGTGCCTGCTCGGACCTTCGGGTTGCGGCAAGTCCACGCTGCTCGGCGCGCTGGCCGGCCATCTGGCGCCATCGGGCGGCGAAGTGCGTGTCGACGGCGCGATCGTCGACGGCCCGCATCCCGATCGCGGCCTCGTCTTCCAGCAGCACACGCTGTTCCCGTGGCAGACCGTCATCGACAACGTCGCCTTCGGCCTGAAGATGCAGGGCGTCGCGCGGGCGCAGCGGCGCGTTCAGGCGCATGAGCTGCTCGCGAGCGTGGGGCTGCAGGGCTTCGAGTCGCGTTACCCGTCGCAGCTGTCGGGCGGCATGCAGCAGCGTGTGGAGATCGCGCGTGTGCTGATCAACCGCCCGCGGGTGCTGCTGATGGACGAGCCATTCGGCGCCCTGGACGCATTGGCCCGCGCCCGCATGCAGCAACTGCTGCTGGAAGTCTGGAGCCGCGTGCGCACGACCGTCGTGTTCGTGACGCACGACATCGACGAGGCCTTGTTCCTGGCCGACCGCCTGCTGGTGATGAGCGCCCGTCCGGGTCGCATCATCGAGGATCGCCGGCTCGACTTTGCACGACCGCGCGACGAGTCGCTGGTCACCTCGTCCGAATTCGCCGCGCTCAAGCGGCACTGTCTGCGGCTGCTGCATCGGGGCGAGGCCGACGCGCCGCTGCCGCGGATGACGCCGCTGGGCCCTCCGATCGCCACACTCTGAATGACCTGCCGCCGATGACATTCGCCGCAATCTCCGACTCACGACTCGCCAGCGATGACGCCGGCGTACGCCGCATCGCGATCCTCGACATGGCCGACGCGGAGAACGATGCCGACCTGCCCGTCCTGGCCGCCGCGCTGCGCGACGACACGTCCGAGGAGGTCCGCGCCGAGGCGGCGCACGTTCTGGCGGGCCGGGACGATCCTGATGTGGTGGAGGCGTTGGCCGTGGCGCTCTCGGACCCCGCGGCGGCCGTGCGCGCCGCCGCGGCGACGTCGTTGACGCAGTTGAAGGACGCCCGGGCCGGCGAGCGCCTGTTGCCCTGGGCCGGCCACGAGCAGGCTTTCGTGCGCGCTGCCGCGCTGCGTGGGCTGAAGGAACTGCGCATCGCGGCGGCGTCAGCGCCAGCGCGGCTCTCGTTGTCGCATGCCGACGCTGCAGTGCGCCGCGAAGCGGTTGGCGTGCTGGGCTGGCTGAAGGCCGATGACGCGCTGCCCGAGCTTGCGCGCCTGGCGCGTTCCGACAGCGATGCGGACGTGCGGCGCGTCGCCGTCGGTGCGCTCGGCTTGTCCAGCGAGAGCGGCCATGTGCAGGTGCTGGATGCGCTGCTGGGCGCCTTGCGCGACCCAGCCTGGCCGGTGCGCGAAGAGGCTGCCACGACGTTGGCCAAGCTGGCGCCGCCGGCGGCCTTGCCCGCACTTCTGGAGGCGCTCGACGACGAGGCGTGGCAGGTGGCCCTGCGCGCGGTGCGTGCGTTGGGTCGCCTGCGCGATGCGCGCGCGCTTCCGGCGCTCGTGCCGGCGCTCGCGCACGCGATGGGTAACCTGCGCAAGGAGGCGGCCATCGCGCTCGGCGATATCGGCGCGCCGGAGGCGGCCCCGACGCTCGCGCTGGCGGCGGACGATCCCGACCCGGAGGTGCGAAAAGCAGCCCGTCTCGCGCTCGCGCGCTTGCAAGCGGGAGCCTCGTCGTGAGCGCGGCCCAGGCAATCGCGCTGTCGCCCGAGCGTCTGAGCGTCACCTGGGAGGACGGCGAATCGAGTGTCCAGGCAGCGACGCTGCGGCGCGCTTGCCGCTGCGCGCCCTGCCAGTCGGCGCGTCTGCGCGGCACGCCAGCCGAGGTCGACGGCGCGGTCCAGCTAGTCGATGCGCGTCCAGTCGGCCATTACGCCGTGCAGCTGACTTTCAGCGATGGGCATGAACGTGGAATCTATCCCTGGGCCTACCTCGCGAACCTGACGCGGGGCTCGAGCATGGCATGAACGGCCGTTTGATGGCGGTGAGCCGACCTCGCGTGCGGGAAGTCGGGTGTCTGCCGCAGCTGCTTTGCAGTTCTCAAGTCCTTGGCCGGCAACTCCGGTCTGGGGTTCCACGCGATCCGAACTGGCACGAACAGAGCGCGCCTGCGATGTCGGCTCGGCATGTACTGCCTGAGCAGGCCATTCGCGTTCTCCTTGCTTCCGCGTTGCCAGGGGGATTGACGATCGCAGAAGACAGGCGCTCGGCGAGACGAAGATGCCCCACGAAAGGAGCTCCAGGATGCACGTCGTGTCGCCGCGCTCTGCGCGCGTCGCCGCCAAGACCTGAACGAGCGAGGTCTTGCCGAATCGATCTTGGCCCCGGACGAAGGTGGCCGAGCCGGCAGGCGTTGACCGTGTCGCACACGCTATGTCGATCTCGCCTCTGTCGGATGGGCGCAGCGCCGGCGCAGGAACTGGGCGGCGACGAAAAGGTCGCGCTCGATCGCGCGCCGCGCCGCGGCGCTGTCGCCGGAATCGAGGGCGCGCATCAGGTCGCCGTGCGCGTCGTTCAGGACGGCCGGCGCCGACGCGTCCTCGAACAACTGGTTGGACAGCGGCCCGATGCGCAGCCACACCGTCTCGATCAGCGTCATCAGCAGCGGCGAGCCGGCGGCGCGATACAGCCGCACGTGAAAGTTCTCGTTGACCGCCAGGTAGGCCTTGGCATCGTGGCGGCGCAGCGCGGCGTCCATGAGGTGCACGTCCTCGCGCAACGCCTCGCGATCGGCCGGCGACAGGCGCAGCGCGCCGCGTTCGGCGGCTTCGCCCTCGAGCAGCAGGCGCGTCTGCAGCACGTCGTCGAACTCGGCGCGCGACAGCCGCGGCACCGCCACGCCGCGGTTCGGGCTGTACGACAACGCGCCCTCGGCAGCCAGGCGCTGCAGCGCCGCGCGCACGGGCATCAGGCTGACGCCCAACTCAGCCGCCACGTCGCGCAGCTTCAGCCGCTCGCCGGGCAGGAAGCGGCCGACGGTGACCCACTGGCGCAACGTCTCGTAGGTCTCCTGTTCGCGGGTCATGCGCACAGCTCCGCGAGCACGTCGTCGAAGGCCGTGAGCAGGCGGGCGACGTCGTCGTCGCTGGTGACGGGGCTGGCCAGCAGCATGTTGTGGAACGGCGTGATCATGACGCCGCGATTGAGCAGCGCGAGATGCAGCAGGTGCTCCAGCGCCGGGTTGGCGAGCGCGCCGGCCTCGCTGCCGTTGCGCGGCGCATGCCGGCCGAACTGGAATTCGCAGCGGGCGCCCAACTGCGTCACGCACCACGCCAGGTCGCGACGCGCGATGGCCGCGCGCAGGCCCTCGGCCACTCGCGTGCCGCACGCCGTCATGTGTTCGTGGGCAGCCGGCGTCGCGACTTCTTCCAGCGTCGCTCGCAGCGCCGCCATCGCCAGCATGTTGGCGGTCAGGGTGGTGCCGACGCCGGAGTGGCCGGGTGGCGCGGCCCGCTTCGCCGCCGCGGCGCGCGCCGCCAGTTCCGCGCTGAAGCCGTAGACGGCGCACGGCACGCCGCCACCGATGGGCTTGCCCAGCACCAGCGCGTCGGGCGCGAGGCCATGGACGCGCGCATAGCCGCCGGGGCCGCTGCTCAGCGTGTGCGTCTCGTCGAGGATCAGCAGTGCGCCGTGCGCGCGGATCAGCGCCTGCGCCTGCGCCCAGAAGCCCGGGTCGGGCAGCACCATGCCGATGTTGGTCATCGCCGGTTCGGCGAGCACGCAGGCGACGTCGCCGCCGGCCAGCGCTGCTTCCAGCGCCCTGAGGTCGTTGAACTCCACGACGATCGTGTGGCGGGTGAGGTCCTGGACCTGACCCAGGAGGCTGTCGCGCATGCGCGGCCGGCCGTCGACGAGGTCGACGAACACGTCATCGACGGTGCCGTGATAGCAGCCGTTGAACACGACGAGGCGCGTGCGGCCGGTGGCGGCGCGCACCCAGCGCAGCAGGAAGCGGTTGGCGTCGCTGGCCGTCATCGCGCTCTGCCAGAACGGCAGGCCGAAGCGGCGCGCGAGCTCCTCGCCGACCCAGGCCGCGTCGGCGGTGGGCAGCATCGTCGTGCACCCGCGCGCCATCTGGGCGCGCACGGCCTCGACGACCGGTGGGCTCGCGTGCCCGAACATGGCGCCGGTGTCGCCGAGGCAGAAGTCGATGCGCTCGTGGCCGTCGACGTCCGTCACATGGCAGCCGCTGGCCTGGGCCACATGCACCGCAAAGGGCGTCGACCAGTCGTTCATCCAATGCAGCGGCGAGCCCATCAGCCAGTGTCGCGCGCTGCGCTCGGCGAGCGCCCGCGAGCGCGGATTGGCGGCGACGAAGCGTTCGCGCTCGGCGGCGGCGAAGCGAGCGAGGCGGGTGGCGTCCAGCCCGCCGTTGGCAAGCGTGGCCTGGCTCATACCAGCAGCAGCAGGTGCTCGCGCTCCCACGAGCTGATGACGCGGCTGTAGGTCGCGTACTCGAGTTCCTTGACCGCGCAGAACGCCTTGACGAACAAGGGCCCCAGCAGGTCCGACAGTGCCTCGCACCCGCGCATGCGCGCGATCGCGTCCTCGAGGTGGCCTGGCAGTTCGTGGTCGAAGTCCCAGGCGCTGCCGCGCATGGCGTCCGACGGCTCGAGTCGCTCGGTGATGCCGAGGTAGCCGCAGGCCAGCGTCGCGGCCATCGCCAGGTACGGGTTGACGTCGACGCCGGGCACGCGGTTCTCGATCCGGCGCGCCTCGGGGCCTGACTTGGGAACGCGGATGCCGCAAGTGCGGTTGTCGTGGCCCCAGCGCACGTTGATCGGAGCCGACATGAAGCGCGACAGCCGGCGGTACGAGTTGACGTAGGGCGCGAACATCGGCATCACCAGCGGCACGTACTTCTGAAGGCCGCCGATGTAGTGCGCGAAGTGCTCGCTGGCGCTGCCGTCTGCGTTGGAGAAGATGTTCCGCCCGGTCCCGGCGTCGACGACGCTCTGGTGGATGTGCATCGCGCTGCCCGGCTCGCGCTCCATCGGCTTGGCCATGAAGGTGGCGAAGATGCCGTGGCGCAGCGCCGTCTCGCGCACCGTGCGCTTGAACAGGAACACGCGGTCGGCCAGGTCCATCGGGTCGCCGTGCGAGAAGTTGATCTCCATCTGCCCGGCGCCGGCCTCGTGGATCAACGTCTCGACGCCGAGACGGTGCACGTCGCAGAACTGCGAGAGCTCCATGAAGAACGGATCGAAGTCGTTGACGGCGTCGATCGAGTACGACTGCCGCCCCGCCTCGGGCTTGCCGGTGCGCCCGAGCGGGGGCTGCAGCGGTTCGTGCGGATTCTGCTGACGCGCGACGAGGTAGAACTCCATCTCGGGCGCGACCACCGGCTTCCAGCCCTTGGCCGCGTAGAGCGCCATCACCCGCCGCAGCACGCTGCGCGGCGAAAGTTCCACGGGCGAGCCGTCGAACTCCTGGCAATCGTGGATCACGACGGCCACGGGCTCGGCGGCCCAGGGCACGATGCGCACGGTGCCGGCGTCGGGCAGGCACACCATGTCCGGATCGGTCTCGCCGACGTAGGGGCCATTGTCGGGCTGCTGGCCGTTGACGGTATTGAGCAGCACGCTCTTGGGAATGCGCATCTCACCAGAGGCAAGGAACAGATCCTTGGGCAGGATCTTGCCGCGCGCGATGCCGGTCATGTCGGGGATGACGCACTCCACCTCGTGGATTCGGTGCCGGGTCAGGAAATCGAGCAAGGGATTGGACATGGGATGCGCGGAAAGCCCGTGCTCCGTTTTTATGTGATCACAATCATCGTCTATTGCAGCAGCCTCCAATGGGTTGACCTGCCAGACGACAGGGACTATTTGATCACATCCATGCAATGCCGCCTCACTGGCGAGGTCGGACTTCCCGAGGTTCGCTTCCTCCGAGGTCGATGCCCTGCAGCGCGGCGCCCAGCGCCTTGCCGCGCCTTCGCGGTGCGGGAAGCGCTCGTCTGTCCACAGTGCGTACCTCCACACCGCTTCGACGCGGATCACCGCAGCCACTCGCGCAGCCAGCCCGCCCAGCCTGCAGCTGCGCCGCTGGTCCGTCGTGTCCGTGCGCTGCACCTCGATGCGGATATCCGCTGGTGTCGACGGTGGGGCTAGCCGCAGCGCGACGAACGCTGGCGTTCCCGACATGGCCTTGGTGCCGGTCGAAGACACTGCCGGCGATTGAACCATCGGAACATCGCACCGCGGACCGCATCGACACCAGCCGACGTTGGCCGAGCCGGCCTCGCAAATGGGCATCACCATCATGCGGCTCGATCGGGCGTGCCGTACGGACGCGGCGAAGCGCCTGCGCGGGGCGCGCTCTCGGCGGCGATCAACCGCTCCAGGACGCGTCGCGATTGCACGCCGCCGTGTCGATGTCGAGCATCAGCAGGCGCCGGTCGGGCCAGCGCAGCGGGGTTCCGATGCTGCCGCTCCAGCACGTGTCGGCTTGCTCGACAGATACCCATAGGGGTTTAGCCTGAATCCGGATCCGATATCTGTCGCGGCGAATATTCGATTGGACTGTCGGCAACCCGGCTCGCTAGCATGCCGCTCATTCGTTCGCGGGTCATCGCCCCTGGCAACGAGAGTTGCCGCGAATCGCGCGGCAATCGGAAGACGGTCATGAATCCGTCGACGAACGGCCGCGTCACGCGTCGACTTCAGCGGTGACGCCGCCACCGGGCTTTGGCTGAGCGGATCGCCTCGTCCCGCCGAGCAATGCAGGACCACTGCCCGATGGGTCGCGACTCCGGCCAGGGTATCCGTCGGGGTTCCCGCGCGCGCTCCCGGAAAGCAGACCAATCACCTCAACGACAGGAGACAAGATGGACACGTCAGGACGGAAGACATTGCCCGCCATGTTGCAGCAGCTGGCTGCGCGGCTCCGCAGGTCGGTGAAGACGACCGCTGCGCTCGTGCTGCTTGCAACGGGTGCCGCTTCGGCGCACGCCGCCGCGCAGGGACCTTGCGACCTCTACGCCGCCGGCGGCACGCCGTGCGTCGCGGCGCACAGCACCGCGCGCGTCCTGCTCTCGAGCTATGCGGGGCCGCTCTACCAGATCAGGCGGCAATCGGACAACACGACGCGCGACGTCACCGCGCTTTCCAGCGGCATCGCCAACGCGGCGCTGCAGGACGCCTTCTGCGCCGGCACGAC
>JAEKKH010000439.1 GCA_019510465.1 Burkholderiales bacterium | reverse complement strand
CGGTGCTGCTGACCACGCACTACCTCGAGGAGGCCGAGGCGCTGTGCAGCCGCATCGCGATGCTGAAGCAGGGCCGCGTGGTGGCGCTGGACCGCACGTCGGCGCTGCTGGCCGGCACGGCGAGCACGATGATGCGCTTCAAGATGGACACGCCGCTGCCGCCCCAGCTCGTGGCGCAGTCGCGGGTGACCGGGCGCATCGTCCAGATCAAGGCCCACGACGCGAAGGAGGTCGAGCACGTGCTGGGCGTGCTGCACGCCGCCGGCTGCGTGCCCGAGGACCTGGAGATCGGCCGCGCCGACCTCGAGAACGTGTTCCTCGAGATCATGCAGGGCGAGTCGAAGCCGCTGCCGCTGAAGGTGCCGCCGGTGGAGGTGACGGTATGAGCGCCGCCGGGCCGCTGGCCGGGACCCGTACGCTCCTCTACAAGGAAGTGCTGCGCTTCTGGAAGGTGAGCTTCCAGACGGTGGCCGCACCGGTGCTCACCGCGATGCTGTACCTGCTCATCTTCGGCCACGTGCTGTCCGACCGGGTGAAGGTGTTCGACAGCGTCGGCTACACGAGCTTCCTCATCCCCGGCCTGGTGATGATGAGCGTGCTGCAGAACGCGTTCGCCAACACCAGCTCGTCGCTGATCCAGAGCAAGATCACCGGCAACCTCGTGTTCCTGCTCGTCGCGCCGCTGTCGCACTGGGCCTGGTTCGTGGCCTACGTGGGTGCGGCGGTCGTGCGCGGGCTGGTGGTCGGTGCCGGCGTGCTGGTGGCCACCGCGTGGTTCGCGCCGCTGTCGTTCGCCGAGCCGTGGTGGATCGCCGCCTTCGCGCTGCTCGGCGCCGGCATGCTGGGCTCGCTCGGGCTCATCGCCGGCCTGTGGGCCGAGAAGTTCGACCAGCTCGCCGCCTTCCAGAACTTCATCATCATGCCGATGACCTTCCTGTCGGGCGTCTTCTACTCGGTGCATTCGCTGCCGGGCCTGTGGCAGGCGGCCAGCCACCTGAACCCGTTCTTCTACATGATCGATGGCTTCCGCCGCGGCTTCTTCGGCGTCAGCGACGTGTCGCCCTGGTTGAGCCTGGCCGTCGTCGCGATCAGCTTCGCGGTGACCGCCGGTCTGGCTTTGTCGCTGCTGAAGCGGGGCTACAAGATCCGCTCCTAAAGGATGGTTTGCGCAGCTCCGAAGGGGCGCCGCGCGAACCCTTCCCTAGAATCCGGGGTTTTCCCGAGGACAGATTGATGGCCGACCCGACCCCGCAAGACGTGCGCGACTTCATCGCCGCAGGCCTGCCCTGCGCGCATCTGGAGGTCGAGGGCGACGGGCGCCATTTCTTCGCCACCA
>JAEKKH010000435.1 GCA_019510465.1 Burkholderiales bacterium | reverse complement strand
CGCGTTGGCGACGGCAGCGGCGGCTCAGGCCGATTGGCCCGGCCCTGCCGCCAGCGCACGCGCCGAGTGGCCGGCCCTCGACGCGCAAGCCCGCAGCGCCTGGGGCGACGCCGCATCCGTCGTCGCTGCACCTGCCTCGCCGCCACCGGTCGAGGCTGCAGCCGAAGAAGGTCAAGCGCCGACCGCCCCGCCCTTCCCCTACCAGCTCGTCGGCCGCCTGACCGACAGTCGCCCGCGCGCCATCCTGAACAACGCGCAGCGCAGCGCCGTCGTCGGCGTGGGCGAGGTCGTGGACGGCCAGTGGCGCGTCGACGCCATCGAGGCGGGTGGCCTGCGCCTGACCTTTCTGCCCTTGGGCCAGGCCCAGTTCATTCCCTTTGCCGCTTCGGCCGCCGCATGATCCGACTCCTTGCCCTCGCTCTCGTCCTGCTGCTCGCCGCCTGCGCCACCCATCCCGCGCTGCGCGAGGCCGACGTGCTGGCCCGCCGCGGCGAGCCCGAGGCCGCCTGGCGGCTGCTGCGCGACGCCAGCGCCGCCGCACCGCAGGACACCGAGCTGCGCACCGCGCTGCAGCGCCAGCGCGAGCTAAGCCTGTTGGCGCTGGCCACCCAGGCCGAGAACGCGCGCGCCACCGGCCAGCTCGACGCCACGGCCGAGCTGCTGCAGCGCATGGAAGCGATCGACGCACAGGCGCCGCGCACGCGCACTTTGCAGGCTGCGCTGCGCCGCGCACGCGGCCATGAGGCCAGGCTCACCCAAGCGTCGCGTCAGCTGCAAGCCGGCCAGCTGGACGCCGCACGCGATGCCGTCACGCAAGTGCTGGCCGAAGACCCCGGCCAGCCGCTGGCCTTGTCGCTGCAGCAGAAGCTGCGCCAGCGCTATGCGCCGCCGCCGGTGCCGTCGACTCTCGCCGCGGCCTACCAGAAGCCCGTCAGCCTGGAGTTCCGCGACGCGCCGCTACGCACCGTCTTCGAAGCGCTGGGCCGCGGCGCTGGCGTCAATTTCGTGTTCGACAAGGACGTGAAGGCCGATGCGCGTGTGAGCCTCTACCTGAAGGACGTCAGCGTCGACGAGGCGATGCGCGTGGTGCTCAGCACCCAGCAGCTGGAGCGCAAGCTGCTGAACGACAACTCGGTGCTGATCTACCCCAACACGCCGCAGAAGCAGCGCGAGCACCAGGAGCTCGTCACGCGCAGCTTCTACCTGAACAACGCCGACGTGAAGCAGGCCCAGGCGCTGGTGCGCATGATGGCCAAGACGCGCGACCTGTTCGTGGACGAGCGGCTGAACCTGCTGGTGGCGCGCGACACGCCCGAGGTCATCGCAATGATCGAGCAGCTC
>JAEKKH010000434.1 GCA_019510465.1 Burkholderiales bacterium | reverse complement strand
CGAAGGCGCGGGCATCCGCGGCGTGCTGCAGCGCCTGGCCGACGAGCAGCGCAGGCGCTGATCGCCACGGCGCGTCAGCGGGGCGCCGTCAGCGCCGCCAGGCGGCTCTCCAGCTCGGCGATGCGCTCGTCGCGCTGCTTGATTGCTGCCAGTACGTCGGCTGCCTCGAAGCGTTGCGGGATGTGCTTGGGGCAGTTCACGTCCCAGGCCTGCACGTCGAACATGACGACCTGCTCAGGCCGCGCCGCGTAGCCGGCCGGCATCAGCCGCGCCATCAGCTCGGCATCGCCTTCGACGACGCGCGCGCGGCCCCAGATCTTGATGCGGCGCTGGTGCGCGTAGTCCATCAGGAAGAGGAAGGCGCGCGGGTTCTCGGCCAGGTTGCCCTGGGTGATGTATTGCCGATTGCCGGCGAAGTCGGCGAAGGCGATGGTGTGATCGTCCAGCACATGCAGGAAGCCCGCCGGGCCGCCGCGGTGCTGCACATAGGGCTGGCCCTCGGCATTGGCCGTGGCCAGCATGACGCTGATCTGCGCCTCGATCTCGGCCTTCAGATCCGGCGTGATGCGGCTCTCCCAGCCGCCGCCCTGCTCCATGCGGGCATAGGCGTGGCGCGAGCCCTTGCGGGTCTGCAGCGCCTTGACGGTCGGCGTGAAAGCGATGTCGCTGGCTGTGGCGAGAGCGGGCTTCATGGCTACAACCCCAGGTCGCTGAGGGACGGGTGCTCGTCGGGCCGCCGGCCCTGGGGCCAGTGGAACAGCCGCCCGGCCTCGGTGATGGCCACGTCGTTGATGCTGGCGTGCCGTGTGTGCATCAAGCCCTCTTCGTCGAAGGCCCAGTTCTCGTTGCCGTAGCTGCGCCACCACTGGCCGTCGGCGTCGTGCCATTCGTAGGCGAAGCGCACGGCGATGCGATCCTCGCCATGGGCCCAGATTTCCTTGATGAGGCGGTAGTCCAGCTCGCGCGCCCACTTGGCGGTCAGGAAGGCCTCGATCTGCTCGCGGCCCGTCACGAAGGTCGAGCGGTTGCGCCAGCGGCTGTCCGGCGTGTAGGCCAGCGCCACGCGCACGGGGTCGCGGCTGTTCCAGGCGTCTTCGGCCAGGCGCACTTTCTGCAGGGCGGTGGTCAGCGAGAACGGCGGAAAGGGCGGGCGGGACATGGCGGGCTCCTGAGGGTTGAAAGTGGATGCGCGCCGCAGCAGGGCGCGGCGCGCGTGAAGCGATTTACGCAGCCAGCGGCAGGGCTTCGGGGAAGTCGATGACCGTCTTGGCGACTTCGTTGATGTAGTTCGTCCACGTGTTCAGCGCGCACGGCGGCCATTTCGGTGTCGGACACATGGCCGCGCTGCGTGGCCACGCTGGCGGCGAAGCGCACGGCCGCGTCGGCCTTGGCGTCGTTGGAGCGGCCGGCGCGGTTGGCGGCGATCTCGGCGGCGTCCAGCTTGGCGAGGTTGCTGCCCAGGTAGGTGTGGGCCGCCAGGCAGTAGCCACAGCCGTTGATCTGGGCCACGGCCAGCGCGATGCGCTCGCGGGTCTGGGCCGGCAGGCGGCCCTTGGCCAGCGCGCCGGACATGCCGAGATAGCCCTCCAGCGCCGCCGGGCTGTTGGCCACCATGCGAAACAGGTTGGGCACGGAGCCGAGCTGCTTGTTGACAGCTTCCAGCAGCGGGCGGGCGGCTTCGGGGGCGGCGTCGATGGAGGCGGGGGTGGCGATGCGGTTCATGGTGGTTTCCTTTGTGTTCGATGGGTGGATTCGGTGTTTCGGCCCGGTGGGCTGCCGGTGAAGAGAATGTAGAAACTTGCACCCAAGGGCACTAGCCGGCAGGATTCGGAATCTTTCTCTCGATATTTGGAAGAGTTGGCGATGGACCGCTTCGAAGCCATGACCGTGTTCGTCGCCATCGCCGAGGCCGGCAGCCTCTCCGCTGCCGCCCGCAAGCTGGAGCAGCCGCTGGCCACCGTCAGCCGCAAGCTGACGCTGCTGGAGGCGCAGCTCAAGACCCGCCTCATCGCCCGCTCCACGCGCCGCCTGGAGTTGACCGACGCCGGCCGCGACTACCTGGAGGCCAGCCGCCAGATCCTGGAGCAGGTGGACGAGGCCGAGCGCGCTGCGGCCGGCGCGTACGCGCGGCCGCACGGTCGCCTCGTCATCTCGGCGCCGGTGGTGTTCGGGCGGCTGCACCTGCTGCCCGTCGTCGTCGAATTCCTGCGCGAGTTCCCCGACGTGGACGTGCGCCTCATCCAGGCCGACCGCGTCGTCAACCTGC
>JAEKKH010000041.1 GCA_019510465.1 Burkholderiales bacterium | reverse complement strand
AATACGCGCGCCAACAGATGCTGGCCCACAGCGGCGCGCTGGCCATGATGCGCGGCTATGCCGAGAAGGGTTCGGATGCGAACTTGCGCCGCCTGGCCGACTCCTCTGCGCCGATCATCGAACGGCACCTGCAGTCGGCGCGCCAGTTGATGCAGGCCCTCAAGTAGCGTCGTCCCGGATTCCGGTGCTTCCCGCCCTCGCATCGGCGACGCGCCCGCCCCGCCGCCGGCGCGAAGGTCTCGGCCTTCGGCGTCGGCCGTGGACGTGCGCACGTTGATGAACAGCAGGGACGGCGCGCACGGGTTTTCGCGGTCGATGTCGAGGCGATCCGTGCATGCTGCCACTGAAGGACCTTCCGGATATCGGCAACCGGCCACGGGGCTTCGAGGGAGAGTTCTCGCGGCCGCACGCTCGACATCCTGAGCGTGCGATGCCAACATCCGGCAATGCAGACGCTCTTCGACGCCGCCGGCGGCATGGACGGCATTCGCCGCCTGGCGCACGCCTGGCACGAACGCGTGCTGGCCGACGAGGTCGTCAGCCACGCGTTCAGCCATGGCTTCCACCCCGACCACACCGAGCGCCTGGCCGCCTACTGGGCCGAGGCGCTCGGCGGCCCGCGGGCGTACTCGGGCATCCATGGCGACCAGGCGCAGGTGGTGCGCATGCACAGCGGCAACGGCGCCCACGACGAGATGGACGAACGCGCCATCGCGTGCTTCGACCAGGCGCTGGCGGACGTCGGCGTGGCCGGCGACAGTCCGTTGTTCGAGGCACTGCACGGCTACTTCGCCTGGGCGACGCGCGGCGCGATGGCACGCTATCCGGCCTCGAAGCGCGACGTGCCGGCCGACCTGGGCGACATCCCGCGCTGGACCTGGACGGGCCCGGCTGCCTGACGCCGGTGAGGCGCCGGCCGGGCCGGCCGACCCGAGAAACGCAGCGACGTACCTACATTTTTTCGGACGCATGTCGCGACATCGGCTCAACGCCGCCAATCCCGATGGACACTCGCCGCCGAGCTGGCACAGTCTCCTGGAACCCGTTCCACCGCCGCCCGATGCGCCCTGACCCGACCTCTCCCGACCCCTCCGGTCGACGCCGCGTGCTGCGCACCGCCGCCGGCGCCGGCATCGCGGCGGCGCTGCCCGGCCTGCTGCCGTCGCTCGCCCAGGCCGCCGCGGATCCGCTCGTGGTCGGCGGCCTGGCCGTCACCTGCAACCTCACGCTGCCCGTCGCCTGCACGGCGCGCAACGTGCTCAACCAGAAGTCGGGCTCCAGCGCGCTGGCATACGAATACAGCCGCTACAACGGTTGGCCGGAGGTCAAGGAATCGTTGATGTCGGGCCGCATCCAGGCCGCGTACATGCTCGCGCCGCTGGTGATGGATCTCGCCGACAAGCGCATCCCGGTCAAGATCGTCTCGCTGGGCCACCGCTCCGGCGCGGTCATCATGGTGCGCACCGACTCGACGTACCAGAAGTTCCGCGATCTCGCGGGCAAGCGCATCGCCGTGCCCAGCCGCTTCGCGGTGGACTTCCTGTTCCTGCGCAAGATGCTGGCCAGGGAAGGCATGTCGCCCAAGGACATCGTGCTGGTGGAGATGGCACCGGCCGACATGCCCGCCGCGCTCTACGCGAAGGCCGTCGACGCGTACTGCACCGGCGAGCCCTTCGGCGCCGCCGCGCAGCGCGCCGGCTACGCGCGCGTGCTGCGCATGACGCGCGACGAGTGGCGCAACTACATCTGCTGCGTGCTCACCGTGCGCGAGGAACTGATCCGCGAGAACCGGCCGCTGGTGCAGGACCTGGTCGACATGGTCGCGGGCGCCGGCCTGTGGCTCGACCAGTCGCCCGCCAACCGCGACAAGGCCGTGCAGATCGCCGCCGGCCGCAGGTTCTTCAACCAGGATCCGAAGATCCTCGACTTCGTCATGAAGAACCCGTCCGACCGCGTCACCTACGGCGACCTGCGCATGATCCGCGCCGAGTTCGACGACCTGATGCAGCTGTCGATGGAGGCCGGCACGCTCAAGGCGCCGGTGCCTTACGAGAAGTACGTGGACGACAGCTTCTTCAAGGCCGTCAAGCCCACCGCCATCACGCTGTGACCCGCCTCGCACGCTCCCTGCTCGCGCTGGCGCTCGCGGCGGCCGGCGCCTTCGCGCTCGCCGCCGATCCGAACCCGATCGGCCTGAAGGCCGGCGTGTTCGACCCGCCGCAGCCCGCCGCCGAATTTCCCGCCGGCGTGCACGCCACCGGCGGGGGCGACCTCACGCTCGCACGCTGGCGCGGCAAGGTGCTGCTGCTCGTCTTCGGCTTCACGCACTGCCCCGCCGTGTGCCCGACGACGTTGGCCACGCTGGCGCAGGCGCGCCGGCTGCTCGGCCCCGATGCGGCGGCGATGCAGGTCGTCTACATCACTGTCGACCCCGAGCGCGACGACCTGGCACACGTGCGCACGTACCTCGCCGGCTTCGATGCGAGCTTCGTCGGCGGCACGGGCCAGCCCACGGTGCTGGCCGAGCTGCGCAAGCGTTACGGCGCCACGGCGCAGAAGATCCCGCCCGCCGGCGGCGGCGCGGACTACGGGATGAGCCACTCGACCACGATCTGGCTGATCGACCGCGCCGGCAGGCTGCGCGCGCTGATGCCGTTCGGCCATTCGGCGGAAGACTTCGCGCATGACGTGCGCCAGCTGATGGCGCTCAAGTGAAGGCCGTGCATGCCGCGTCGTGGACGCTGGCGGCGCTCGCGTCGGCCGCGCTCGGCTGGGCCGCCTTCGCGCCGCTGTCGGTGGCGTCGCGCGACGAGCCGTTCGAGATCCCGCCAGGCACCTGGGCGCGCCGCATGGCCGGCGACAAGGTGGAGATCCTGCCGAACCGCATCGACCTCGCGCTGGGCCTGAACGACCAGCTGCTGCTGCGCAACCTCGACGACGTGCCGCAGCAGTTCGGACCGGTGCTGGTGATGCCGGGACAGAGCTTCCGGCTGCCGTTCGAGAAGGCGTCCACCTACAGTTTCGACTGCACCGCGCACGCGAGCGGGCAGATGACGATCGTCGTGGCCGAGGCGCCGGCCACGCCGTGGGACCGCATCCTGTGGCGCTGGAACCGGTTGAAGAAGAAGACGAGGGCATGACTTCAGGAACGACACGATGGAACGGCTGGCCCGCGCGGGTGATCCCGCCGATGCTGGTGATCGCGGCGATCGTCGCGCTGTGGTGGTGGCTGGTGGCGCGCGACGAGAGCGCGATCTTCCCCACGCCATGGGCCGTGGTCGCCGGCGCGTGGGAGCTGGTGCAGGACGGCACGCTGTTCGAGCACATCGGCGCGTCGTTGATGCGCGTGGGCATCGGCTTCGGGCTGGCGTTGCTGGTGGCCGTCCCGCTGGGCCTGTGGATGGGCTGGGTGACGCCGGCCTACCGCACGCTCAACCCGGTCTTCCAGATGCTGCGGCCGATCTCGCCGATCGCCTGGATCCCGCTGGCCATCCTGTGGTTCGGCGTGGGCAACCTGTCGCCGGTGTTCCTGATCTTCATCTCCTCGGTGTTCCCGATGATCGTGCAGACGATCTCCGGCGTGCACACCATCGAGCGCCGCTACCTGCGCGCCGCCGCCAACTTCGGCGTACCGCGCGGCGTGCTGTTCCGCCAGGTCGTGATCCCCGCCGTGCTGCCCGAGGTGATCGTGGGCATGCGCATCGGCATCGGCGTCGCGTGGCTGGTCGTGGTCGCGGCCGAGATGATCGCGCTGCACTCGGGGCTGGGCTACCTGATCATGGATTCACGCAACGCCGGCAACCGCTACGACCTGGTCGTGGCCAGCATGGTGATCATCGGCCTGATCGGCCTCCTGCTCGACGGCCTCACGCGCCTGCTCGAGCGACTCAAGACGGTGCGGTGGCGCTATGTCCGCTGAAAAGGGCAACGGCAAGATCGTCGTCGACGCGATCCGCAAGAGCTTCACCGGCGCGCGCGGCAAGGCGCTGCAGGTGGTCGGCGGCATCAGCCTGTCGGTGGCCGAGGGCGAGTTCCTGGCCATCGTCGGGCCGTCGGGCTGCGGCAAGTCGACGCTGATGAACATGCTGGCCGGCTTCGAACGGCCGGACTCGGGCAGCGTGCGCATCGGCGGCCGCGCGGTCACCGCGCCCAGCCCCAAGGGCATCGTGATCTCGCAGCAGGGCTCGGTGTTCCCGTGGCTGACGGTGCAGGAGAACCTGATGTTCGGCCTCAACGGCACCGAGCACGCGGAGACCGCGCAGGAACGCGCCGCGCTCGCCGACCACTACGCCGCGATGGTGGGCCTCAAGGGCTTCGAGAACGCCTATCCGCACGAGCTGTCGGGCGGCATGCTCAAGCGCGTGGAGCTGGCGCGCGCGTTCATCGTCAAGCCCGAGATCCTGTACCTGGACGAGCCGTTCTCGGCGCTGGACGCGCTGATGAACCTGCGCATGCGCAACGAGCTGCTGCGCATCCTGGCCGAGGAGCGCCACACCGTGCTGCTGATCACGCACGACGTCGAGGAGGCGATCTACATGGCCGACCGCATCGTCGTGCTGTCGCCGCGCCCCACCGCGATCCAGGCGACGTTCACGGTGGACCTGCCGCACCCGCGCCGCATCGCCAGCGTCGAGGCGCAGGACCTGCGCGAAGCGATCCTGGCCGAGCTGGGCGTGTAGGGCGGAAGGAGCGACCCGGCCCGTGACCCCGCGCCCCGTCAGGCCCGCTCCGGCGGATAGGTGACCGTCGCGCCATCGACACGGGCGAAGGGCGGCAGCCTGTGCGGCTGCAGCCGCGTGGCGCTCGAGATCTCGCAGGCCACGTGGCCGCGCGCCAGCAGCGCGTCGGCGATCAGCGAGCGATGGCAGCGCCAGGGCACGGCCTCGGCGCACATCAGCGCGACGCGGTCCGTCTGCAGCAGCTGCAGCACCGCGACCAGGCTCTCGTCGAACTCGGGCGTGAGCATGTAGTCGGCGTAGCCGCGGAAGGACAGGTTGCGCCAGGCGCCGTTGGGTGACTCGGCACTCGTGCGGCGGAACCCGCCCAGGCCCGGCGCGAGCGCATAGCCGATGCCGGCGCCGGCCAGCGACCTCTCCAGCGCATGCGTCTCGTACTGCGGGTTGTGGCGCGACTTCGGCACCGTGCGCACGTCGACCAGCTGCGTGACGCGATGCGCCCGCAGCAGCCCGATGAACGCTTCGATCGGCCGCGTCGAGTGGCCGATGGTGAAGGCGCATCCGGGCGGGACCTCGCCCGCCGCGATGTCGCCGAGCGCCTGCGCGTCGCGTCCCTCGTCGCCAGCACAACAGCAGCAGGTCATTCGCCTCATCGACGCAGTGTGCCGCGAGCGTCGGGCGGCGCGGGCGCGCGGCCGCGCCTCACCTTGCACCGGCCAGGGTCGGGGCCGCCGCGCTACACGGGCCGCCAGGTCACGCGGCCCTTGCCGAAGATCTGCCGCATCCGCTGGTCCTCGACCATCCCGTCGACCGCCGCCTGCAACGCCGCCTCGAGGTCGGTGGCGTCCTTCTTCACCGCGAGCCCGACGGCCCAGCCGTTGCGCGAATTGCTGACGGTGGGCAGCGGCGTCATGACGAAGCGGGGGTCGCCGCCGATCACCGATTCCAGCTCCGACTGCAGCCCCGCGGCGGCCGCGAACTCTCCGCGCTGCAGCGCCTGGGCGGCCTCGACACCGTCCTTCCACGTGGTGGTGAGCTGCTGCTTGTACGCGCCGCCGTCGGCACCGATCAGCAGCCAGCCCGCCAGCGTCTGGCCCGGCACGGCCACCGGCTTGCCGTTGAGCTGGGCCAGCGTCTCCAGGTGCGGCAGCTGCTGCAGGTTGCGCGCGATCATCACGCGGTCGCGCCAATACGGCGCGAAGATGTGCACCTGCGGGTTGGCGTCCATCAGCGGCGAATCGACCGGCACGTGCAGCATCACGTCGGCCGGGCCGTAGCCGAGGTAGTGGCCCTTCCACACCATGTTGCGCAGGTCGTCGTTCATGTCCTCGCCGGCAGTGAACGCCATCAGCGAGAGCCTGACGCCGAGCGCGTCCGCCAGCGCGGCGGCGAGGTCGACGTCGATGCCGCGGCCCTTGTCGTGGAACGGCGGCATGTCGCGGTAGACGGCCACCGTCAGCGTGCCGCGCGCCTTCACGCCGGCCAGGCCCGGCTCGGCGGCGGCCACGCCGCCGGCAGCGACGAGCGCCGCGGCGCCGAGCGCGCGCAGCGCGCCGCGCCGATCGAGGAGGGCGGCGCTCACTGGACCTGCCCTTCGCCTGTCGGCTGCGGCGCGAGCGCCCTTCGGAGCGGCCGGGCGGGCGCTCATGGCGCCTCCGGCAGCGGCTTCTCGCGCCGCGACTCGAGGTAGGTCTTGATCGCCCACATGGCCTCCTGGCTCAGCACGCCCTCGAACGGCGGCATGTAGACGGCGCCGTTGCGCGTGCGGCCGTGGCGCACGGTCGTGATCATGTAGTCGTCGTTGTCCTTGACGCAGCCGTCGCGCGCGGCCTTGTCCTTCATGCCGGCGCAGTCGTTGTCCAGGCGGCGCAGGTCGGGCGCGATGCCGCCGGAGATCGCCTCCAGGCCGTGGCAGCGCGCGCAGTTCTGGTTGAAGCCGGACGAACCGATCTCCACCGCCTTCGGGTTGCCCGAATACGGGTTCACGTTCAGCCAGTCCTGGCCCACGGGCGCGAGGCCGGTGGTATCGACGGCCTGCGGCGTGACGTTGCCGTGCGCGGCGACGACGACGCAGGCGCCCAGCGTGAGCAGGAACGAGCCGATGCGCACGGCGGCGGCGGCGGCAGGGCGTCGCGCGCGGCGCGGCGACGGGGGACGGGCGGGGTGGGAAGGGCGTCGCATGGGGCAGTCTCCGGTGTCGTTGCAAGAGGTCTGGGAACGGGCAGGCGGTCTGCAAAGCCCGTGCCAAAACGCCTTGCGCCCCATCGGGAATGTTTCTTGCGAATTCGCAAGCAACTGGACGCGCGCGCCGGCCACCGGGGCCTCGCCCACTGGGAACCCGCAGGGTCGGGTGCTATCCTGAAATGCCACCGACGGCCCGCGCCGCCAGGCGTTCGTCAGGGTTGGCCCCGACGCTGTGACAGGCGCGCTGTACCAGGATCGAACAGTCCGCGACGCGGCGGTGGCCCGGATGCCCCGTTGCTCGACGGCACAACGAGAGACAACCTGCCGTCGAGGCAGGAACAGAGGAAGCGACCCATGTCAGCATCCCTCCGCACCCTTCCCATCCCGGGAGGGTGGACGACGCCCACCGCCGCCGACGCACCGGCGCGCGCCGAGCTCATCGAGCAGTCGCACCTGCGCTGCACGGCGCTCGGCCTGACACGCGTGGAACGGCCCGACTTCGAGCCGATGATCCGCGGCGACCTCGTCGTGGCGCGCGAGCGCAACCAGCGCCTGCTCACGCACGCCGCGCCGGTGATGGAGATGCTGTTCGAGCAGATCGTCAACACCGAGAGCATGATCGTGCTGACCGACGCGCAGGGCACGATCCTGCACTCGAAGGGCGACGACGAATTCCTCGCGCGCGCCGGCAAGGTGGCGCTGGCGCCCGGCGTGAACTGGGCCGAGCAGTCCAAGGGCACCAACGCGATCGGCACGGCGCTGGTCGAGGAACGGCCCACGCTCGTGCACGCGGGCGAGCACTTCATCCACGCCAACAGCTTCCTCACGTGCTCGGCGGCGCCCATCGTCGATCCGCGCGGCAACATGCTGGGCGTGCTCGACGTCACGGGCGACCAGCTGTCGTACCACCAGCACACGATGGGGCTGGTGCGCATGTCGGCGCGCATGATCGAGAACCACTGGCTGTCCGAGGACTACGGCAACCGGCTGCGCCTGCACTTCCACCTGCGTCCCGAGTTCATCGGCACGCTGCTGGAGGGCATCGTCGTCGTGGGCGGCGACGGCCGCATCCTGGGCTCCAACCGCAGCGCGCTCGACCAGCTCGACATCAGCGGCGCCGCGCTGCGCATGCACACGATCACGAGCCTGTTCGAGACGACGATCGGCGCGGTGATCGACCACTTCCGCATGCCGATCCCGCTGCCGATGCGCTTGACGATGTCCAACGGCCGCCAGTTCCACGCCACCGCGCGCTTCAACGGACCGCTGCGCTCGGTGATGGCGGGCCTCGACGGCGCGCCCGCCGCGCGCGCCGTCAACGAGTCGGCGCCCCGCCACGACGGCGTGCCGTCCGGCGGTGCCGCGGCCGTAGCGCAGCGCGTCCCGGGGGACGAGGCCGCGCGGCGCGCCTGCCTGTCCGGCCTGCACTACCTGAGCACCGGCGACGCGCAGGTCGAGGCGGTCGTCACGAAGGTGCAGCGCGTGCTGAACAAGGAGATCCCGCTGCTGATCCTGGGCGAGACGGGCACCGGCAAGGAACTGCTCGCGCGTGCCGTCCACCAGGATTCGAACCGCGCGCGCCAGGCCTTCGTGGCGGTGAACTGCGCGTCGATCCCCGAGTCGCTGATCGAGGCCGAGCTGTTCGGCTACGAGGACGGCGCGTTCACCGGCGCGCGCCGCAAGGGGGCGATCGGCCGCATCCTGCAGGCCAACGGCGGCACGCTGTTCCTCGACGAGATCGGCGACATGCCGCTGTCGCTGCAGGCGCGCCTGCTGCGCGTGCTGCAGGAGCGCTGCGTGACGCCGCTGGGCAGCCACAAGTCCATCCCGGTCGACATCGCCGTCGTCAGCGCGACGCACCGCAACCTGCGCGAGATGTGTGCCGCCTGCACCTTCCGCGAGGACCTGTACTACCGCCTCAACGGCCTGGTGGTACGGCTGCCGGCGCTGCGCGATCGCAGCGACCTGCGCACGGTGGCGCGCCGCATCGTGCTGGCCGAGGCGCCCGACGGGCCGCCCGAGATCAGCGCCTCGGTGATGTCGCTGTTCGAGCGCTATGCCTGGCCCGGCAACATCCGCCAGCTCGCCAACGTGCTGCGCACGGCGGTGGTGATGGCCGGCAGCGACCCGCAGATCACCGAGGAGTACCTGTCCGAGGACTTCCTCGAGGACGTGCGGCGCCAGCCTGCCGCGACAGCCACGCCGGCCACCCTCGCGGCGGCGGCCGCGACGTCCATGCCACTGCCCGCCGCGCCGCCGGCCGCCGCGGAGCCCCCGGCCGCCGCGGTGGCCGCAGCAGCGCCCGCAGCCGCGCCCGCGCGCACGCTCGGCGAGTCCGAGATCGCGCTGATCCAGGCCGCGCTCGACGCGGCGGGCGGCAACATCTCCGAGGCCTCGAAGGCCCTGGGCATCAGCCGCAACACCATCTACCGAAAGCTGCGCTGGCGTTGAGCGCCGGCGCGCCGGCCCACGGGTGAACCCTGTGCCGCGCGGCGATCCCTGCTGTCCCATCGTGGGACATCCCGCGCGGGCGTGACGCGTCCGCGGCGCCTCTGCGCGCGCGCAGAGGCGCGCCGGCGCGGGTGAACCCTCGAAATCGCGCGCGATGCGCAGGCTCGCCGCGCGCGGCACGCGACTTGCGAAGTGGAGCTCGTGTCCGCCGAATGCGGGCGCGGCGACCGCCGACCGGCGGCGTCCCAACCCACCAGGAGACCCCCCATGCAATGGACGCAACCCGCCTTTGAAGACCTGCGCTTCGGCTTCGAGATCACGATGTACATCGCCGCGCGCTGACCTGGCCACGAGCGACGCGGCCGCGCGCCTGCTGCCGCGTCTTCCCCTCAGACTTCAACCCGAACCTCGATCATGAAGATCCTCGTGCTCGGCTCCGGCGCCGGCGGCGGCTTTCCGCAATGGAACTGCAACTGCGCCAACTGCGCGGGACAGCGCGCCGGACGCATCCGCGCGTCCGAGCGCACGCAGAGCTCCATCGCGGTCTCGGCGGACGGCGAGTCCTGGGTGCTGCTCAACGCATCGCCCGACATCGGCAGCCAGATTCGCCGCCATCCGCAACTGCATCCGCGCCACGGCCTGCGCGACACGCCCATCAAGGCCGTCGTGCTGATCGACGCGCAGATCGACCACGTCACCGGCCTGCTGGGCCTGCGCGAGGGCCCGTGCATCGACCTCTGGGCCACGCGCTGCGTGTTCGAGGACCTCACCAGCGGCCTGCCGCTGCTCGGGGTGCTGCGGCACTACTGCGGCACGCGCTGGCACATGATCGGCGTCGACGGATCGTGCACGCGATCCGATTTCGAGATCGAGGCGGCGCCGGGCCTGCGCTTCACGGCGCTCGCCATTCCCGGCAAGGCGCCGCCCTACTCGCCGCACCGGCGCGAGCAGGTGACGGGCGACAACATCGCGCTGCGCATCGACTGCATCGCCGACGGCAGCAGCCTGTTCTACGCCCCCGGCCTCGCCCGCGTGGGCGAGCAGGAGCTCGCGTGGATGAACGCGGCCGACTGCGTGCTCGTCGACGGCACCTTCTGGCAGGAAGACGAGATGCAGGCCGCCGGCCTGGGCGCGAAGTCGGCCAGCGACATGGGCCACCTGCCGCAGCAGGGCGCCCCCGGCCGCCCCGGCATGGTCGACGCGCTGCGCGACGCCACGCCGGCGCGCAAGGTGCTGATCCACATCAACAACAGCAATCCGATCCTCGACGAGGACGGCACGTCACGGCGCGCGCTGGCCGCGATGGGCATCGAGGTGGCGCACGACGGCATGGAGATCCTGCTATGAACGACCGCCTTTCCCTGGAGACTCCGTGGAGCGCCGACGAGTTCGAGGCGCGGCTGCGCGGGCGCGAGTCGCGCTACCACATCCATCACCCGTTCAACCTGCGCCTGAACCGCGGCGAGCTGGCGCCGTTCCAGGTGCGCGGCTGGGTCGCCAACCGCTTCTACTACCAGTCGCGCATCCCGCAGAAGGACGCGGCGGTGCTGGCCAATTGCGGCGATCGCGCCGAGCGGCGGCGCTGGATCGAGCGCATCCTCGATCACGACGGCCGCGGCGACTTCCGCAACGGCCACGCCGGCGGCATCGAGGCCTGGTGCCAGCTGGCCACCGCCACGGGCCTCGCGCGCAGGGATCTCGAAGCCATGCGCCACGTGCAGCCCGGCGTGCGCTTCGCGGTCGATGCCTACGTCAACTTCGCGCGCAGCGCGCCGTGGGAAGAGGCCGCGATCTCGTCGCTGACCGAGCTGTTCGCGCCGAAGATCCATGCCGACCGCCTCGCCGGCTGGCCATCGCTGTACCCCTGGATCGCGACCGAGGGCCTCGCGTATTTCCGCAGCCGCATCCCGCTCGCCAGCCGCGACGTGGAACATGGCCTGGAGATCGCGCGCCGCTGGTGCACGACGCGCGAGCGCCAGGAGCGCGCGATCGCGATCCTCGACTTCAAGCTCGACATCCTCTGGTCCATGCTCGACGCGATCGCGCTGGCCTACCCCGACGACCTCGCCAAGGAGGCGCAGCCATGATCGATTCCCACGCGCAGCCCGCGGTCGCCCCGATGTATCGCCTGCAGTTCGAGCCCGCGCAGGACGCGTGGGTGCTGCTGTACCCCGAGGGCATGGTCAAGCTCAACACGCCGGCCGCGGAGATCCTGCGCCGCTGCGACGGCCGGCGCTCCGTCGAGGCGATCGTCGACGACCTCGAGCGCGCGTTCGCGTGCGACGGGCTGTCGGCCGACGTGCACGCCTTCCTGTGCCAGGCGCGCGAGCGCGGCTGGGTGCATCCGGGAGCGCCGTCGTGAACCCCGCCACCGGGAAGCCGCCGTTCTGGCTGCTGGCCGAACTCACGTACCGCTGCCCGCTGCATTGTGCGTTCTGCTCCAACCCGGTGGACTACGCGCGCCACGGCGCCGAACTCGACACCGCGGCCTGGAAGCGCGTCCTCGGCGAGGCGCGCGCGCTCGGCGCGGTGCAGCTGGGCTTCTCGGGCGGCGAGCCGCTGCTGCGCGACGACCTCGAGGCGCTCGTCGCCCATGCGCGCTCGCTCGGCTTCTACACGAATCTCATCACCTCGGGCGTGGGCCTGACGGCGGCGCGCGCCCGCGCGCTCAAGGACGCCGGCCTCGACCACGTGCAGCTGTCCTTCCAGGACTCGACGCGCGAGCTCAACGACTTCATCAGCTCGACGCGCACCTTCGACATGAAGTCGCGCGTCGCCGCCCTCATCAAGGAGGCCGGCTTTCCGATGGTGCTCAACTGCGTGATGCACCGCTTCAACCTGCCGCACGTGGGCCGCATCGTCGACATGGCCGAGCGCATGGGCGCCGACTTCCTCGAGCTCGCGAACACGCAGTACTACGGCTGGGCCTGGCACAACCGCGCGGCGCTGATGCCCACCGTCGACGAGCTGCGCGACGCCGAGGCGATCGTCGTCGCGCACCGCGAGCGCCTCGCGTCGGTGGGCCATGCGATGAAGATCCTGTGGGTCTCGCCCGACTACGCCGATGCAAAGCCCAAGCCCTGCATGTCCGGCTGGGGCGCGGTGTTCCTGGTCGTCGCGCCCGACGGCGTCGCCCTGCCCTGCCACAGCGCGCGCATGCTGCCCGGCCTGCAGTTCCCCAACCTGCGCGAGACGTCCGTGCGCGACGCCTGGTTCGACAGCGCCGCGTTCAATGCCTACCGCGGCGACGCGTGGATGAACGACACCTGCGGCTCGTGCGACGAGCGCCACGCCGACCACGGCGGCTGCCGCTGCCAGGCCTTCCTGCTGGCCGGCGACGCGGCCGCCACCGACCCGGCGTGCCGCAAGAGCGCGCACCGCGGCCGCGTCGACGCGCTGCTCGACGCCGCCGCCGCGGCCGCGGTCGAACGCACGCGCGAGGCGCCGCTGCGCTTCGTGCCGGGCGCGGCCACGGGCGGCGGGCTCGTCTTCCGCGGCGATGCGGCCTCGCTCGCCTTGTCCGCGCCTTCCAATGCACTGCAGGCCGCCACGCCATGACCGCCACGCCGCGCTCCCCGATTGCCGCGGTCCTGCTGCTCGCCGCGCTCGCCGCGCGCGCCGCCACCGGGCTCGTCTATGTCGCCAACGAGAAGGACGACACGCTCACGCTGATCGACGCGAAGACGCTCGAGGTCACCGGCAGCATCCCGACCTGCGCGCGGCCGCGCCACCTGCAGCGACTGCCCGGCGGCACGCGCCTGCTGGTGGCCTGCGGCGACGCGGGCGAGGCCGACGTGATCGATCTCGCCACGCGCCGCGTCGTCGACACGAGTCCGCTCGGCCACGATCCCGAGGCGCTGGACCTGTCGGCCGACGGCCGGCTCGCCTACGTCTCCGCCGAGGACGACCACGCGCTGGCGGTCTTCGATCTCGCCGCGAGGAAGGAGATCGGCCGCGTCGCCCTGGGCCCCGAGCCCGAGGGCGTGAAGCTGTCGCCGGACGGCCGGCGCGTGTACGTGACGTCGGAGGTCGCGGGCGTCGTCTACGCCATCGACACCGCCACGCTGCAGATCGAGCGGACCATCCCCGTCGGCAGGCGGCCGCGCCGCCTCGCGCTCGCCGCCGACGGCGCGCAGCTGTGGGTCACCAACGAGAAGAGCGCGACGATCAGCGTGATCTCCACCGCCACGCTGGAGGTGGTCGACACGCTGCCGGTCGTGGTCGACGGGCTCACGGCCGACGGCATCACGCCGGTGGGCATGGTGCTCGCGCCCGACGGAGCGACGATCTACGTCGCGCTCGGCCGCGCCAACCGGGTCGCGTTCGTCGATGTCGCCACGCACAGGGTGCGCGCGCTGGTGCCGGTGGGCCGGCGCGCCTGGGCCCTGGCGCTGTCGGCCGACGGCGAGCGCCTGTTCGTGGCGGGCGGCCTGTCGAACGACCTGACCGCCATCGACACGCGCAGTGCGCAGGTGCTGAAGACGATCGCGGTCGGGCAGGTGCCCAATGCCGTGCTGGTCGACGACTGACCGGCGCGGCCGCGCGCGGCGCGTCGCGCTGGCGCTCACCGGGGCGTGCGCCCTCGTCGGCGGCACGCCGGCCGGCACGCTGACGAAGGCCGACCTGCAGCAGCGCTTCCCGTCGCCCCTGATCGTCGGCGAACGCGACGCCCAGTTGCCGGTGTGGCCGCTGTTCCGCCAGGACGGCACGGCCGTGCCGCTGGTGGGCTATGTCTACGAATCGGTCGACCTCGCCCCGATCCCCGGCTTCTCGGGCACGCCGCCCGACCTGCTGGTGGCGCTGGACGCCAAGGGCGCGTTCATGGACGTGCAGGTGCTGTCGCAGCACGAGCCCGTGTTCGTCGACGGACTGGGGCCCGCGCCGCTGACGCGCTTCGTCGAGCAATATCGCGGGCTGTCGCTGCGCCAGAACATCAAGATCGGCTCCAACGGCAACCGGAGCGAACAGCGCGGCAGCGCCAACGTCTACATCGACGGCGTGGCCAAGGCGACGGCCTCCGTGCGCATCGTCAACCAGAGCCTGCTCTCCGCCTCGCTGCGCGTGGCGCGCGCGAAGCTGGGCTTCGCCGGCGGCCGGGATCCGGAGCTGATCGCCCGCGTGCGCCAGGACACGTGGCGCCCGCTGGATTGGGATGGCCTCGCGCGCGCGGGCCTGGTCGCGCACGTGCGCGTGACGCAGGCGCAGGCGGCGCGCGCGTTCGCGGGCAGCGGCGTGGAGCCGCTCGATGCACCGGGCAGCGGCGACGAACCCTTCACCGAGTTGTGGATCGCGTACCTGTCGACGCCCGTCGTCGGCCGCAACCTGCTCGGCGACGCGGGCTGGGCGCACCTGCAGGGCCGGCTCGACGACGGCGACCATGCGCTGCTGGCGATCGCGCGCGGTTCCTGGACCTTCGTCGGCGACGACTTCGTGCGCGGCGCCGTGCCGGACCGCATCACGCTGCACCAGGGCGAGCTGCCGCTGGAGATGCGCGATCTCGACCTCGAAGAAGCGCTCGCGCTGCCGGCCGAACTGCGGCGCGCCGACGCGAAAGTCTTTCGCGTCATCGGGCCGGCCGGGCTCGATCCCGCGCAGCCGCTGGATGTCGCGTTGCACGTCGTGCGCAACAAGGGCCTGATCTACCCGGAGAAGATCGCGCGCGACTTCGCGCTGCCCTACCGGCTGCCCGTCGACGAGGTCGTGCTGCCGCGCGCGGACAACAAGTCCTGGCAAGGCATCTGGCGCTCGCGCGCCTGGGAACTCGGCGTGCTGGCGCTGGGGCTCGCGCTGCTCGCGGTGGTGCTCGCGCGGCCGCGCCGGCTCGTCGCCGACGCACGCCGGCTCGCCCGCTTTCGTACCGGCTATCTCGTCTTCACGCTGGTGTTCATCGGCTGGTTCGCGCAAGGGCAGCTGTCCATCGTCAACGTGACGGCGCTGGTGCAGGCCGTCGCCGCCGGCCGCGGCCCCGGCTTCTTCCTGTACGACCCGATGACCGTCGTCCTCTGGGCATTCGTCGCGGTGACGCTGTTCGCGTGGGGCCGCGGCACCTTCTGCGGCTGGCTGTGCCCGTTCGGCGCGCTGCAGGAGCTGCTCGGCCAGCTCACGCGCGCCCTCGGATTGCGGCCGCGGCGCATCCGCGCGGGGCTGGACGCGAAGCTCAAGCGCATCAAGTACGTCGTGCTCGCGGGCATCGTCGGCTGCGCGGCGTTCGGCGCGGCGGCGAGCCCATGGACGGACCGCGCCGTCGAGGTCGAGCCGTTCAAGACGGCGATCACCCTCGTGTTCGCGCGCTCGTGGCCGTTCGTCGCCTGGGCCGTCGCGCTGCTGCTGCTGTCGACCGTCGTCTTCAAGGGCTTCTGCCGCTACCTGTGCCCGCTGGGCGCCGGGCTGGCGATCCTGGGCAGGCTGCGCCGCATCGACTGGATCGCGCGCCGCGCCGAATGCGGCACGCCCTGCCAGACCTGCCGTCACCGCTGCGACTACGAGGCGATCGAGCCGGACGGCCGCGTCGTCTACGCGGAGTGCTTCCAGTGCCTCGAGTGCGTCGCCATCCATGACAGCGACGAGCGCTGCGCCCCGCTGATCCAGGGCAAGCGCCATCGCACGATCCGCATCCGGCCGCTGCCGGGGCCCGGAGGCACGGCATGAGACGGCGCCAGGTGCTGCGCGTGGCGCTGGGCGGGGGCGCGCTTGCGCTGGCGGGCACCGGCCCCGCGTCGACCACGCTGCGCTGGCAGCGGCGCGATCTCGTCGGCTTCGGCACCGTGCTCTCGCTGCAGGCCGCGCACGCCGACGAGGAGGTGCTGGCGACCGCGCTCGACGCCGCGGTCGCGACGCTGCAGCGCATCGAGGCGCAGATGAGCCTGTTCCGCGACGACAGCGCGTTGTCGCGCCTGAACCGCGACGGCCGACTCGACGCAGCGCCGCCCGAGCTGCGCGAGCTTCTGGCGATCGCGCTCGGCATCGCACGGCACAGCGACGGCGCGTTCGATCCCACCGTGCAGCCCTTGTGGCTCGCGTTCGCGCACGCGCAGGCGCAGGGCCGGCTGCCGACCGCCGGCGAGGTCGCCGCGGCGCGCACCCTCGTCGACTGGCGTGGCCTGCGGCTCGGCCAGGGCGAGGTGCGCCTCGCGCGCCCCGGCATGGGCGTGACGCTCGACGGCATCGCGCAGGGCTACGCCGCCGACCGCGTGCGCGGCGTGCTGCTGGCGCACGGCGTGCGGCATGCGCTGGTGGACGCCGGCGAATACGCGATGGCCGGCCACGACCCCGCAGGCGGGCGCTGGACGCTGGGCATCGCCGACCCGCTCGACGAACACCGCCTCGTCGCGCGATTGTTCGCCGACGGCCGCTGCGTCGCCACCTCCGGCGACGACCAGACGACGTTCAGCGCCGACCATCGCCACCACCACATCCTCGATCCGCACACCGGCTGGTCACCGCCCGAGATGGCCGGCGTCACGGTCGCCGCGCCCACCGGCGCGCTGGCCGACGCGCTGACCAAGGTCTTCTTCATCGCCGGCCCGGCGCGGGCGCTGGCCGTGGCACAGGGCTGGAACGTCGACGCGCTGTGGATCGCCAAGTCCGGCCGCTGGAGCGCGACCCCGGGCCTCGCGCTCGCAAGCGCCTGACGACGATGGGGCCAGGTCTCGTTGGCGACGGCGATGGGGTCAGGTCTTGAACGTTGCGCGACAGGCGACGAGGTCAGGCGACGAGGCGACGGGGTCAGGTCTTGAAAGTTACGCGTCGAGCCCCCCGCTTCATGCGCGCTCCTCATCGCGCAACTTTCAAGACCTGACCCCTCTTCCCCAGCGCGCAACGTTCAAGACCTGACCCCTCCTCCTCTCTTTTTGCCGGCGCGGCCTGAGACGCCGTGTCACGCGGCCGCGCGGCCGTGTTCGAACCTGGCGACAGGCGACGGGGTCGGCGACGGGGTCAGGTCTTGAAAGTTGCGCGTCGAGCCCGCCGCTTCATGCGGGCTCCTCATCGCGCAACTTTCAAGACCTGACCCCTCTTCCCCAGCGCGCAACGTTCAAGACCTGACCCCTCCTCCTCTCTTTTGCCGGCGCGGCCTGAGACGCCGTGTCACGCGGCCGCGCGGCCGTGTTCGAACCTGTAGCAGTCCACCGCGTGCCGAACGGGGAAACCCGCAACGCGGCCGGCACGAACGGGCCGCAGGGGCCCTCGATCGCCGTCGACGCGCATGGCACGGACATTGCGCAGATCCCCACGACGGCCTCGCGGCGCGCGGACGTCGCAGCAACCCCTACGAGGAGACAACATGCAATCGAGACTCTTGACGCTGATGATCGCCGGCGGGCTCGCCACCGCCTTCGGCGCAGCGGGCGCCGCGGGCGGCGTCACCGACCAGATGATCCAGTCCGAGGCCACCGCCACGGGCAACGTGCTGACCTGGGGCGTGAACACGCAGGGTCAGCGCTATTCGCCGCTGAAGCAGGTCAACACCGCGACGGTGTCGCGGCTGGCGCCGGTGTGGGCGTTCTCGTTCGGCGGCGAGAAGCAGCGCGGCCAGGAATCGCAGCCGGTGATCTACGACGGCCGCATGTTCGTGACGGGCTCGTACTCGCGCCTGTTCGCGCTGGACGCCGCCACCGGCAAGAAGCTGTGGAAGTACGAGCACCGCCTGCCCGAGGGCATCATGCCGTGCTGCGACGTCGTCAACCGCGGCGCGGCGCTGTTCGACAACCTGGTGATCTTCGCCACGCTCGACGCGCAGCTCGTCGCGCTGGACCAGGCCACGGGCGACGTGGTGTGGAAGACCAAGATCGACGACTACGCCGCAGGCTACTCCGCGTCGGCCGCGCCGCTGATCGCCCAAGGCCTGCTGCTGACCGGCGTGTCGGGCGGCGAGTTCGGCGTGGTGGGCCGCGTCGAGGCGCGCGATCCGCGCACCGGCAAGCTGGTGTGGACACGCCCGACGGTCGAAGGCCACATGGGCTACACCTACGACCCCGACGGCACGAAGCACGAGAACGGCGTCAGCGGCACGGCCGGCCAGACCTGGCCCGGCGACCTGTGGAAGACCGGCGGCGCCGCCACCTGGCTGGGCGGCACCTACGACGCCCGGACCGGCCTGGCCTACTTCGGCGCCGGCAATCCCGCGCCGTGGAACAGCCACATGCGCAAGGGCGACAACCTGTTCTCGTGCTCCACGATCGCCATCGACGTCAAGACGGGCCAGATCAAGTGGCACTACCAGGGCACGCCCAACGACGGCTGGGACTTCGACGGCGTCAACGAGTTCGTCACCTTCGACATGGACGGCAAGCGCGTGGGCGGCAAGGCCGACCGCAACGGCTTCTTCTACGTGATCG
>JAEKKH010000234.1 GCA_019510465.1 Burkholderiales bacterium | reverse complement strand
CGCTCGGCCGACAGCAGCGCGCGGCCATCGGCCTCGATGCGGCAGACGATGCTGTCCGCCGTCATTGGCGCACCTTCGTCGTACAGCCAGTCGATGCGGCTCGTCGCGTCCAGCGCGGCGAACACGCCGTCGAACCAGTCGCGCCCGCACAGCAGGGCCTGCTCGCGCACCCGCACCTGTGCGGCCACGCGCCGGCCCGCGGGCACCAGTTGGGCCGTCCAGTCGCAGCCGCCGATGTCCTCGGCCAGCGCCTCGCGGATGTTGCGCTCGCGCGCGCCGTCCAAGGTTTCGTTTTCAAACATCACTCGGCCGGCCCCACCGTCAACGTGATCTCGCCCAGGCCCTCGATGCGACCGACCAGCACATCGCCCGGCACCACGGCACCCACGCCGGCCGGCGTGCCCGTGTAGATCAGGTCGCCCGGATGCAGGCGGTACAGATGGGAGAGGTTGGAGACGACCTCGGCCTGGCTCCAGATCATGTCGGCCAGGTCGCCATGCTGCTTCTCGACGCCGTTCACGCCCAGCGTGATGGCACCCTTCTCCAGCAGGCCGACGTCGGCCACGCGAGCGATGTCGGTCAGGATGGCCGACTGGTCGAAGCCCTTGGCCGTGTCCCAGGGCTTGCCGGCGGCCTTGGCTGCCGCCTGCAGGTCGCGTCGCGTCATGTCCAGGCCCGCGGCATAGCCCCAGATGGCGGCCTTGGCGACCTCGGGCGTGACCTTGAACACCGGCGCGCCGATGGCGATCACCAGCTCCATCTCGTAGTGGTAGTTCCGGGTCTCGGTCGGGTAGGGCACCGTGCTGCCCGAAGGCGTCAGCGCGCTCGCGGGCTTGGTGAAGTAGAACGGCGGCTCGCGCGTCGGGTCGGCGCCCATCTCGCGGGCATGATCGGCATCGACGCAGAAGATGCGGCTCACCGCATAACGGGCGTCCGTGCCGCGCACGGCGGCGCTGGGAATCTCGGCCGCAGGAAAGACGAAATTGCTCATGGCATGGCTTCGACATTGGAGGGACGGCGCACAGCATACTGGGCTCGTCCTGGGCTTGCTGCTGCTCGCGCTGATGACCGGCTGCGCGACGCGCGGCACGGTCGCGCCCGTCGGCATCGACCGCGACGGCGCCCTGCCCAACCCGCCGGCCGACCTCGCCAAGGTGCCCGATGCCGCGCCGCGCGTCGAACCCATCCGCAACGGCGGCCCCAACAAGCCCTATGAGGTGCTGGGCGAGCGCTACGAGCCCATCACCGGCGATGCGCCCTACGCCGACCGCGGCCTCGCCTCCTGGTACGGCAGGAAGTTCCACGGCCGGCCCACGGCCAGCGGCGAGGTCTACAACATGTATGCGATGACGGCCGCGCATGCGACGTTGCCCATCCCCAGCTATGCGCGCGTGCGCAACCCGGCGAACGGCCGCGAGGTCATCGTGCGCATCAACGATCGCGGCCCCTTTCACAAGGGTCGCATCATCGACTTGAGCTACACGGCCGCCCTCAAGCTCGACCTGCTGCGCGGCGTCGCGCCCGTGGAGGTGCAGCGCATCACCTATGCCGAGATCCGAGCCGGGGCCTGGCAAAAATCAGGCGAGGGGCCGGCCAACGAACCGCCACCCGTCTTCGTGCCCGACACGCCGCCCGGCGCGCCGCAACGCGAGACGACGGCGGTGGTCGCCGCGACTGCCGCGGGGCCGAACTACTGGCTGCAGTTCGGTGCCTTCGCCAAGCTCGATGGCGCGGAAGCCCTGCGCCAGCGCATCGCCGAGGCCGACCTGACGCTGCTGCCACTGCTGACCATCGTGCGCGAGGGTGGGCTGCACCGCCTGCGTGCCGGCCCCTTCCCAAGCGCCGACGAGGCGCGCGCGACGGCTGCGCGACTGCGCGACGAGGGCGGGCTCGAATCCAGCCTCATCGAGAAACGCTGAGTCCGGGCGCGCCCTGCGGGCCGAGCGCCGGGCCGCCCCCAAGCCGGCCCGCGTTGGGCGATGTTTGCGGCTCGATGCCGCAAGCGTCGCCGTCCCCTCGGGGGACCGACCAGGCTCGCCCGCGTTCAGCGGCGAGGTTGGGCGAGGGGCCTCATCTCCCGCCGGCCACATCCAGCAACGCGCCCACCGTGTAGCTCGCCGCCTCGGACAGCAACCAGGCGATGGCCTCGGCCACCTCGTCGGCGCGGCCCAGCCGCTGGATGGGGATGGATGCAGCGACGCTGGCCGCGTCCACGCCGCTGTCGGCATGGATGTCGGTCTCGATGATGCCGGGCCGCACGGCGTTGACGCGGATGCCCTCGGCGATGAGCTCGCGCGCCAGGCCCCTGGTCAGCGTGTCGACGGCGCCCTTGGTGGCGGCGTAGTCCACGTAGATGCCGGCCGAGCCGAACTCGGCCGCACGCGAGCTCAGGTTGACGATTGATCCGCCCGCGCCGCCGCGGGCCGTGCTCATGCGCCGTGCGGCATGCTGGCAGCACAGCAGCGTGCCCATCACGTTGACGTCGAAGAGGCGGCGCCAGCGCGCCATGTCCATGTCCTGCAGCCGCGCGGCGGGCGCGACGATGCCGGCGCTGTTGACCAGGCCTGCCAACCTCGCGCCAGGCCCGCCGGCCGCGTCCAGCCGCTCGAACATCTCGGCCACCTGGGCCGGGTCGGCCACGTCGGCCTGCAGGGTCAGCGCGCGCCGGCCGAGTCCGCGCAGTCTGGCTGCCAGCGCTTCGGCGGCGGCGCTATCCTGCGCGAAGTTGATGGCCACATCCCAGCCGGCCCTGGCGCAGCACAGCGCCGTGGCGGCACCGATGCCACGCGAGCCTCCGGTGATCAAGACCCAAGCCGTCATGCGCGGCATTGTGGCGTTGTCGGAGAAGATGCTCGCCCTGCTCCACCCCGCTGCATGGAATTCCTCGACGTCCCGACGGTCCTCAAGGTCAGTGCCCTCTTCAACCTGATGGCGGCCCTGGCCTGGCTGACGCTCGCCCAGGCCTTCCGCATCGCGCCGCGCGCCGGCCGGCTGATGGCAGCGGGTCATCTGGTGCGCATCGTCTCGCAGGGCTGCGGCGACTGCACGGCCGGCTGGCCCGCGCTGTTGCGGCAGGCCCTGCCCGAGTTCGGCCTGCTGGCCTGCGCCGTGCTGCTGCTGCTGGCGTTGCGGCGCATGCTGCGCAGCCGACTGCGCCAGCGCCACATCGGCTGGGTCAGCGGCGTCGGTGCGCTGGCCATCGCCGCCGGCCTGGCCAGCGGCGATGGCCTGGCGCCGCAGCTCGCCAGCACCGCCAGCGTGACCGTGCTGGCCGCGCTGGCGGTGCGAGAGGTCGTGCGTGGCATCGGTGACCGGCTCTCGCCCGTCATCACGGCTTGCACCACGCTGCCCTTCGTTGCCATGGCCCTGCTCGGCCTGGCCCACACCACCGAGTTGCTGCTCGTGCCCGGCTGGGACGACCACATCCTCAGCGGCCAGCTGCCGACGCCGGCACGCGCCGTGCTGTGGTTCGTCGTCACGGCCGGCATCACGCTGAGCCTGATCGCCCTGATGATCTGGCGCCTCATCACGCGCATCCAGCACCTCACCTACCGTGACCCGCTGACCGGCGCGCTGAACCGCCGCGCCTTCGAGCAGGCGCTGACCGAGGCGCAGGCCCAGCTGCAGCGCGGCCACGGCTTCGCGCTGGCGATGATCGACATCGACCACTTCAAGCGCATCAACGACGAGCACGGCCACCAGGCCGGCGACGCAGCACTGCAGCACTGCGTGCGCGTCTGGCAGGCGGGCCTGCGCGAAGTGGACCGCCTGGGCCGCGTCGGCGGCGAGGAGTTCTGCGCGCTGCTGCCGCTGGGCGCGCCGGCCGACCTGGCCACAGCGGCCGTCGTCGCCGAGCGGCTGCGCAGCAGCCTCGCGGCCCAGCCACTGCGCTGGAAGGACATCGAACTGCCTCTGTCCGCGAGCTTCGGCGTGGCCCTGCCGGTGACGAGCGACGCCGCGGGCGAAGTCGGCCTGGCGCGCGCCGACGCCGAGCTCTACCGCGCCAAGGCCGAGGGTCGCAACCGCGTCTGCGTGGCGGCGGACCTGACCGGAATGGCCGGCGCATGATCACCGCCGCCCAGACGCAGACGCTGCTGGCCGCCATCATCCTGGTGGCCGCCTTGGCCACGTTCGTGTGGCTGGCGCTGGCACTGATCGCACGCATCGCGCCGCGTGCCTCGCTGGCGATGGCCTGCGCGAACGCGGCCGCCGCGTTGTCGCTGACCCTGCATGCGCTGCGCGGTGTGCTGCCCGACGCCCTCGCCTACTGGCCTGGCGACGTGCTCGCCGTGGCGTCCTTCGCGCTGCTGGGTGCCGCCGTGTCGGCCATCACCACCCGCCAGCTGACCTGGAAGCCCGGGGCCGCCGTCGTCGTCGTCGTGGCCCTGGTGCTGCTCGCCCTGCCCCAGGACGGCGACCTGCGCTGGCAGGCCCGCCTCGTCGACGGCGCCGGCGCGGCCCTCACGCTGGTGGCCGGCATCGTCGCCTGGCGCAGCCTGGGCGGCCAGGCCAACGGCCGGCGCACGCCCGCGCCGCTGTCCTTGCCGCTGTTCCTCATCGCGCTGCTGATGGCGGCGCGCTGCCTGGAAACCGTCGCCCACCCCGGCACCGCGCCGGACATGCGCCTGCCGACCGAGTTCAACCTCGTCTTCCTGTGGACGGCCCTGGTGCTGACGCTGCTGCAGAACGCGACGCTGGCCTTCCTCGTGCTGATGCGCCTCATCCTGCGCATCGAACGCCTGCTGGAGCGCGACCCGCTGACCGACACGCTGAACCGCCGCGCCTTCGACCAGTCGCTGGAGCATGCCCATGCCTGGCTCAAGCGCGGCCGCGGCTATGCCTTGGTCATGATCGACATGGACCGCTTCAAGCAGCTCAACGACAGCCTGGGCCACGCGGCCGGCGACGCGGCGCTGCGCCAGATGGTGCGCGAGCTGCAGCCCTGCTTGCGCGAGGTGGACCGCTTCGGGCGCCTGGGCGGCGAGGAGTTCTGCGTGCTGCTGCCCGACACCGACCTCGCCGGCGCCGCCCTGGTGGCCGAGCGCATGCGCGCCCTTGTCGACGCCGCGCCGCTGCGCTGGCTGGAGCAGGACTGGCCGCTGAGCGCGAGCTTCGGCATCGCCGAGGGCGGACGCGAGGACGAGAGCGGCGACATGGTGCTGGCGCGCGCCGATGCGGCCCTGTACCGCGCCAAGAACCAGGGCCGCAACGTGGTGCAGGCTTGAATGCGATGGAGGCCGACATGACGCAGGATCTGCCGGACTTCATGGCTGGCATTGGCACCGCGCCGCGCCCCGGCCCGCGCAGCTGACTCTAGGGCTGCGCGCCGGCGCGGAAGAAGGCGTCCACGCTGGTCAACATCTCCTCGGTGATCTGGCTCCAGTAATGGAAGCTGTGGCCGCCCGGGTCTTCGCGATAGTCGGGCCGCCTGGGCAAGGCCGCGAGCAGCGCGCGGTTGCCGGGCAGCAGATCGTCCTCGGTGCCACAACGCAGCACCAGTTCGACCGGCAGCCCGCCCGCGCGCTTCACCTCGGCAATGAGTTCGTCCGGATACCAGCCGGCCAGCGCATGGGCATGGCCCCAACGCTGCGGCGCCGCCAGCGGCAGCTTCACCGCGCCATAGCCGCCCAGGGACATGCCGGCAATCGCCGACTGCGCACGCGTCGGCGCCAGGCCGTAGCGCGCCTGCAGCCAGGCCGGCAGCTCGTCGACGATGAAGCGCTCGGCCGGGCCGTCATAGCGCCGGCCATTGCTGCTGGGCATGACGATGACGAAGGGCCGCACGCGTCCGGAGGCGATGAGGCGATCGGCATAACGCTCGACATGCCCGGTGCGAAACCACTGGTCCGCGTCCATGCCGCCACCGTGCAGCAGCCACAGCACCGGCAACGCTTGGCCACGTTCGAAGCCGGCCGGCAGGTAGACATTGACCTTGACGGCCTGGCCGAAGGCGGCCGACGGCACCTGCTGCGTCTCGACGCGGCCGGCGCCGCTCGCCAGCGGCGTCCAGGGGCCTTCGCCAACGAAGACGAAGGAGTGCTGGCCGCCCTGGCCGTCGGCGTCGTGGTCGGGCGTCGCCGGGTCGTGCTGCCAGCGGCCGTCGACGATGAACTTGTAGAGCCATTGGCCCGGCGCCAGGTCCAGCCGCAGTCGCCAGATGCCGTCAGCGCCACGCGCCATCGCCCGCTTGTGCGCGTCCCAACCCGTCATCTCGCCGGCCAGGAAGACCTGGCGCGCCTGCGGCGCCGACAGCGCGAACGTGACGGGATCGGCCCGGGCCGCAGCGGCGAACAGCAGCGCGGCGAGACAGGACAGCAGCTTGGGTTTCATCGGGCTTGCAGCGAGGTCAATCGGCCCGCGAGATTGCCACAGCGCAGCCCGCCTGCGTTCACACTTCGTGCCACTCCGGAAAC
>JAEKKH010000443.1 GCA_019510465.1 Burkholderiales bacterium | reverse complement strand
TCCTCTACCTCACCCGCATCGAGATCGAGTTCGGCGCGAGCCGTCTGCTGCCGGCCGAGTGCGAGCGTGTCGGCATGCGCCGCCCGCTCGTCGTGACGGATGCCGGCGTGCGTGCGGCAGGCGTGCTGGACGAAGCGCTGGCCGCCTTCGACGTGAAGCCGCCCGTCTTCGACCAGACACCCGCCAACCCGACCGAGGCCGCCGTGCGGCTGGCCGTGCAGAGGGTGAAGGACGCCGGCTGCGACGGCCTCATCGCCGTGGGCGGCGGCTCCAGCATGGACCTGGCCAAGGGCGTGGCCATCGCGGCCACGCACGAGGGGCCGCTGACGCACTACGCAACCATCGAGGGCGGCGCCGGCCGCATCAGTTCCAAGGTGCTGCCGCTGATCGCCGTGCCGACGACCTCGGGCACCGGCAGCGAGGTGGCACGCGGCGCCATCATCATCGTGGACGATGGCCGCAAGCTGGGCTTTCACAACTGGGAGCTGCTGCCCAAAGCCGCCATCTGCGACCCGGCATTGACGCTCAAGCTGCCGCCGGGGCTGACCGCGGCCACCGGCATGGACGCGATTGCGCACTGCATCGAAACCTTTTTGGCACTGGCCTTCAACCCGCCCGCCGATGGCATCGCGCTGGAGGGCCTGCGCCGCGGCTGGGCCGCCATCGAGCGCGCCACGCGCGACGGCCAGGACCGCGATGCGCGGCTGGACATGATGCTGGCCAGCGTGCACGGCGCCATGGCCTTCCAGAAAGGCCTGGGCGCGGTGCACTCGCTGAGCCATTCCCTGGGCGGCATCAACCCGCGCCTGCACCACGGCACGCTGAACGCGGTCTTCCTGCCGGCCGTCATCCGCTTCAACGCCACCGCCGACAGCGTGCGGCGCGAGCGCCGCATCGAACGGCTGGCGCAGGCGATGAACCTGGCCGGCAGTGACGCCGACGCGGTGGCCGACGCGATCAGTGCGCTCAACGCCCGCCTGGGCCTGCCCTCGGGCCTGGCGGCGATGGGCGTGGGGCCCGAGCTGGACGAGCACATCGTCGAACATGCGCTCGTCGACCATTGCCACAAGACCAACCCGCGAGTAGCCAGCCCGCAGGACTATCTGGCGCTGTTGGCGGCGTCGCGCTGAGGCGTCAGCCCCCTCGCCTCCGCGGCTGCCGGGGCAACCAGGCAATGCCGCACTGCCACCCAGTGGGTCGACGGGACCTTGTCCATGCGCCGTCCTTCTGCGCTCTCAGTGCAGTCTGGCCGGTTTGCGTGATGAATTCGTGGTTTTGCCACCGCCCGACAACGCTAGCATGGCTCGCCCTGCACAGAGGGCCACGAAAGAGGAGACATCCATGATGAAGCTATCCATCGG
>JAEKKH010000442.1 GCA_019510465.1 Burkholderiales bacterium | reverse complement strand
TGAGCAGCCTGCAGCGCGCCGCCATCCTGACCAGCGAGAAGTTCAAGGCCGTGCGCCTGTCCTTCGAGCCCGGCCTGCTGTCCATCGCGTCCAGCAACGCCGAGCAGGAAGAGGCCAAGGAAGAGATCGAGATCGACTATGCAGGCGACAAAATCGAGACCGGCTTCAACGTCACCTACCTGATGGATGCCCTGGGCAACATGAGCCAGGACATGGTCTGTATCGACCTCAACGACAGCGCCTCCAGTGCGCTGCTGACCATCCCCGACACCACTGGCTTCAAGTACGTCGTGATGCCAATGAGGATCTAGCGATCCTCATTGGCGGTGCCCGTCCGTTGCGCACCCCCCGGCCCCCCGCCAAGCGGGGGGTTCTAGTTTGAGAGTTGTATCGGCCGCGTTGCGGCCTTGAGAGTGCCCCATGAGTGATGTTTCCAGCAGCGCCGAACACCCCGATGGCCTGAACGCCAACCAGCAGGCGGCCGCCGCGGCCGAAGCCAAGTCGGGCGCGGTCTACGACGCCAACTCCATCCAGATCCTGGAAGGCCTGGAAGCCGTGCGCAAGCGCCCCGGCATGTACATCGGTGACACCTCCGACGGCACCGGCCTGCACCACCTCGTCTTCGAAGTGGTCGACAACTCCATCGACGAGGCCCTGGCCGGCCATTGCGACGACATCGTCGTCACCATCCACACCGACAACTCCATCACCGTCATCGACAACGGCCGCGGCATCCCCACCGGCGTCAAGATGGACGACAAGCACGAGCCCAAGCGCTCGGCCGCCGAGATCGCGCTGACCGAGCTGCATGCCGGCGGCAAGTTCAACCAGAACTCGTACAAGGTCTCCGGCGGCCTGCACGGCGTAGGCGTGAGCTGCGTGAACGGTCTGTCCAAGTTCCTGCGCCTGACCGTGCGCCAGGGCGGCAAGACTCACTTCATGGAGTTCGCCCAGGGCATCCCGCAGGACCGCGAGATCGTCATCGTCAACGGCGTGGAAACCAGCCCGATGAAGGTCATCGGCGACACCGACAAGCGCGGCACCGAGGTCCACTTCCTGCCCGACACCGAGATCTTCAAAGAGAACAACGACTACCACTACGACATCCTCGCCAAGCGCCTGCGCGAGCTCTCGTTCCTGAACAACGGCGTCAAGATCCGCCTCGTCGACGAGCGCAACAACAAGGAAGACAACTTCGCCTACGCGGGCGGCGTGAAGGGCTTTGTCGAGTTCATCAACAAGGGCAAGACCACCCTGCACCCGAACATCTTCCACGCCATCGGCGACAAGATGAGCGACCAGCAGACCAACATCGGCGTCGAAGTGGCGATGCAGTGGAACGACGGCTTCAACGAGAACGTCC
>JAEKKH010000438.1 GCA_019510465.1 Burkholderiales bacterium | reverse complement strand
CGCCGGCCTTCCTGTCGCCCGCACCGACCAGCTTGCGCTTGACGGCCGGCGACGCGTCCAGCCCGCGCGCTTCCAGCGTGCGTGGCACCAGCGCAATGCGGGCCAGCAGGTCGTGCTTCGTCCGCTCGGCCATGTCCCACAGCGCGTTGTGGGCGTCGAAGTCGCCGTAGTCGAAGCCCAGGCTCAAGAGGTGCTCGCGCAGCAGCATGAAGTGCTTGGCCTCCTCCTGCGCGATGCGCAGCCAGTCGCGGTAGAAGGCCTCGGGCATGCCAGGGAAACGCCAGCAGATGTCCAGCGCCAGGTCGATGGCGTTCAGCTCGATGTGGGCGATGGCATGCACCAGCGCGGCGATACCCGCGGGCGTGCGCATGGACGGTGGTTTCAGCGTGATGTGGCCGACGAGGCGAGGGCGCTCGGGGCGGCCGGGGATGCCCGCGGGTTCGGCGATGACGGCGTCGGCATCGACTGGCAGCGTGGCGTCCAGCGCCAGCGTGGCAGCAGCCTTGGCGGGTGCATCGGCGATCAGAAGAGGAGCTAGCGTGGCCAGGCGGAGGTCGGACATCGGCGGAATTTTAGAATCGCCCGTTTTGACGGGAGGCCCGCGATGGCGATCTACCAGCTCGACGAGCACATTCCCGACGTGGCCGACTCGGCCTGGGTGGCGGACAGTGCCGAGGTCATCGGCCGCGTGACGCTGGGCGAAGGCGTCAGCATCTGGTTCAACGCGGTGCTGCGCGGCGATAGCGACACACTGACGATCGGCTCCGGCAGCAATATCCAGGACGGCTCGGTGCTGCATGCCGACCACGGCTTCCCGCTCGTCATCGGCCGGAACGTGACGGTGGGCCACCAGGTCATGCTGCACGGCTGTACCGTCGGTGACGAAAGCCTCATCGGCATCGGGGCGGTGGTCTTGAATGGCGCACGCATCGGCCGCAACTGCGTCGTTGGCGCCGGCGCCCTCGTCACCGAGGGCAAGGAATTCCCCGACGGCAGCCTGATCGTCGGCGCGCCGGCCAAGGTCGTGCGCGAGCTGACCGAGGCGCAGATTGCCGGGCTCAAGGCCAGCGCCGCCCATTACGTCAACAACGGCCGCCGGTATGCGGCCGGCCTGAAAAGAATTCGATGAGTGAACTTCACAAGTTTCTGTTCGATGGCCTGCCCGTGCGCGGCATGCTGGTGCGCCTGACCGACGCCTGGCGCGAGGTGCTGAGCCGCCGCGAGCCCGGCCACGAATACCCGCCCGAGCTGCGCGACCTGCTCGGCGAGATGAGCGCCGCGGCCGTGCTGATGCAGGCGAACATCAAGTTCAACGGCGCGCTGGTGCTGCAGGTCTTTGGCGATGGCCCGGTCAAGCTGGCGGTGG
>JAEKKH010000233.1 GCA_019510465.1 Burkholderiales bacterium | reverse complement strand
GCCGGCGACGCGCCGCACCGCCGTGCCCACCGCGACGAACTCGATCAGCCCCGAGCCCAGCTCGATGATGTACGTCTTGACGCCCACCACCTCGTCGGCGCCGACCTGCGCGGCCTCGCGCTCGAGGCGCTCGAACACGTGCTCGCGGGCGTCGTAGACCATCGTGGTGAGGTCGCTGATCTCGCCCTTGACGAAGCCCTTGAACATCGCCTTCAGGCCGCCGATGGCGCCGAGCGAGTAGACGGAGGTCGACATCACCAGCTTGACCGGCGCGAAGCCCAGCGCGCTGAGGCTCCACAGTTCCTCGCCGGTGAGATCGCTCGTCACCGGGTGGCCGGCGTGCTGCGCCAGCGCCGGGTGCACGGACGCCGTGCCGGCCATGAACATCTCGTGCGCGCCGCTGAAGCGCTCGACCTTGGTGCGGATGCCCACCACCGCATTGGCGCCGGCCCGCCTGGCTTCGTCCACCACGCGCTGCAGCGCATGGTGGCGCGTGGCGTTGAAGATGTCGCTGAACTCCTTGATCTCGCCACGCACCATGGTCTTGAGGCCGCCGACGATGCCGCCGACCGCGCCCATCGAGTACGCGATGTTGCCGAACACGTAGCGCAGCGGCCTGTAGCCGGCGTCCATGTGGCAATAGAGCTCCTGCGCGTCGCCGGCGCTGGTGAAGAACTCGTCGACGCCGGAATGGCGCACGCTGGAGCCGACGAACAGGTACTCGGTGTTGCCGGCCAGGGCGCGCAGCTCGGACGCGACGCCCACGGCGCCGTGCGCGCTGCCCTGCCTGACCTCCGCCACCATGCGGTCGTAGGCGGACTGGCGGCCTTCGTGGATGATCTCCGTGATCTCGGGGATCTCGCCGCCGATGACACCGCGCACGCCCGCGGTCAGTCCGCCGAGCAAGCCCATCGAGCGCACGCTGTTGCCGACGACGATGCCCACGGGCGTGAAGCCCTTCAGATGCATGCAGTAGATCTCGTTGCCGGACAGGCCGGAGATCCGGGGTTTGGCGGGCATGGCGGGTTCTCTCCTTTCAGGTTGTGCCGGAACCATCTTGCCCGATCGGAATCCATCCGGCATCGAGGACATCGCCCAGTCGGCGAAAATGCCCGATGAAATAAGCCCGTCGACGTGCGCGGGCCCGGAGAGGACATCGTCTTGAAGATGCGCAGCTTGCAGGATCTCGGCGCCATGCGCGACGCGCTGGCGCGCGCGCGGCGCGAGGCGGCCGAGGCCGCGCACAGGGCCGCCGAGGAGGCGGCGCGGCTCGACCGCGAGCGCCGCCAGTTCGCGCTGGCGGTGGGCGCCGTCAAGCCGGTCAAGGCCGCGCCGCGGGCCGATGTCCGCCCGCCGGCGCCCCCGGCGCTGCCGCGCCAGCGCGAGCTCGACGAGGCACGCGCGCTGGCCGAGGCGATGTCCGACGAGGTCGACGTCGAGTCGCTGCTGCTCACCGACGACGGCCTGGGCTTCCGACGGCCCGGCGTGTCCCTCGACGTGCTGGGCCAGCTGCGCAAGGGCAAGTGGGCCATCCAGGACCAGCTCGACCTGCACGGCATGCGCCGCGACGAGGCGCGCGAGGCGGTCGGCGCGTTCATCCGCAGCGCGGGCCAGCGCGGGCTGCGCTGCCTGCGCGTCGTCCACGGCAAGGGCCACGGCTCGCCAGGCCGCGAGCCGGTGCTCAAGTCCAAGGTGCACAAGTGGCTCGCGCAGCGCCAGGAGGTCATCGCGTTCGCGCAGGCCACGGGGCCGCAGGGCGGTGCCGGCGCGGTCATCGTGCTGATGGAGTCCTGATGGCGGCGCCGACGGTCTCGTGCGGCGTGCTGCTGGTGAACCGGCGCGACGAGATCTTCGTCTGCCACACGACCGGCACCCCGCGCTGGGACCTGCCCAAGGGCCTGGCCGACGCCGGCGAGGATCCGCGCGACGCCGCCGTGCGCGAGGCCTGGGAAGAGGCCGGCCTGCGGCTGCCTGGCGACGCGCTGCAGGACCTCGGCGAGTTCGCCTACCTGCCCGCCAAGCGCCTGCACCTGTTCGCACTGCGCGTCGCCTCCGGCGGCGTCGACGTCGACCGCTGCACCTGCCGCAGCTTCTTCCCGCACCACCACACCGGCCGGCCCACGCCCGAGGCCGACGCCTGGGCCTGGAAGCCGCTGGACGACCTCGCCTCGTGGTGCGGCAAGAACATGACCCGGGTGCTGCAGTCGCTCGATCGCGGCCTGCTCGCGACGCTGCCGCAGGTCGATCGCGTCGAGGTGGACGTGTCGCCGCTCAACCCTTCGCGAACGGCTTGCTGAGGAAGGGCGAGCCCGCCAGCCCGAAGCGCCACGGCGCGTCGACGCCCTTGCTGATGCCGATGCGCGGCCCGACGATCGCCTCGGCGGCCTCGTCGGGAGCCGCCACGAAGAACGGCGGGCGATCCAGGGGCAGTCCGTAGTGCGCGAGCGTGATGCCGAGCGCCTGTCCCACGCGGCCCGGGCCGGAGCAGAGTCGCCGTGGATCGGTGATGCCGCCGCGGCGCAGCGACATCAGCTCGAGGCCCGCGCGCGGCTCGATCGCGCGGATCAGCACCCCGGCACCGTGCCCCGCTTCGCGGCACGTGAAGTTCAGGCACCAGTGGATGCCGTACGAGCGGTACACATAGGCGTGGCCCGGCGGCCCGAACATCGCCGCGTTGCGCGCGGTCGGCCCCATGAAGGTGTGCGACGCCGGATCGGCCTGGTCGTAGGCCTCGGTCTCGACGATCACGCCGCCCACGCCGTCCACCAGCAGCGTGGCGCCGATCAACGCGCGGGCGACGTCCTCGGACGGGGCATCGAAGTCGATGGCGAGCGGCTTGCGGCGCTTCATCGGGCCCTGGACAGCAGCTCGAGCGTCGCCGGGTCCGGCTGGCCGTCGTAGTACTGGCGGATCGCGCGGTCGAACACGCCGTCGCCCTTGCCCTGCTCCACCTCGGCGAACAGCGTGAGGCAGGACCGCAGCTTCAGGTCGTCGGGCGAGCCGAAGATCTCGTGCGCGCTGCGGCCGCGCACCGCCAGCACGAGCGCCACGCAGTCGCGCAGGCGCGGCCCGAGCACCGGATGCCCGAGGTAGGCCACCGCCTCGTCGCGCGAGGCGATGCCGAAGCGCCAGGCCATCTGGCTGCGGCCGAGGCCGCGCAGCTGCGGAAACACGAACCACATCCAGTGCGTGCGCTTGCGTCCGGCACGCAGCTCGGCCATCGCGTCGGCGATGCGCGGCTCCTGGGCGTCGACGAAGCGCTGGAGGTCGTTCTCGTTGATCATCGGGAAACCTCTGCCCTGCGGGCTGCGGTGCGAGCGCCCTTCGGAGCGGCCGGGCGTGCGCTCACTCGACGTCGTCCTCGACGAATGCGCGAAGGCGCTCGAGGGCATCTTGCCACTGCCTGGATATCCGATCGAGCTGTGCGTGCACCTCCTGGAGCCGCTCGGGGCGCAGGCGCCAGACGTGCTCGCGGCCGTGCCGCTGGCCGGCCACGAAGCCGGCGTCGGCCAGCACGCGCAGGTGCTTGGTGATGGCCTGGCGCGAGACGTCCGACTTCCCGCTCATCTGCGCGATCGACTCCGGCCCGCTGGCCGCGAGCCGCATCAGCAGCTGCAGCCGCGTCGCGTCGCCCAGCGCGGCAAACAGCGGCGCGGCCTGCCGCGCGCGGCGGGCGGCGTCAGGCGACATGCGCGGCGATGTTGTCGAGCTGCTCGGTCCAGCCGCGCTCGTTCATGCGGAAGGCCTCGTCGATGCGCCCGGGCGGCAGCTGGTCGAAGCCGGACTCGACGATGGTCAGCAGCGTGCCGCCGTCGCGCGGCTCGAGCAGGAATTCGACCAGCGTCATCGGCTCGTCCGAGTAGTCCCGATTCATGTCGATCGCGTACGGATGCCAGCGGTAGGCGAAGCGCGTCTCGGGCTCGATCGCCTCGGTTCGCAGCGTGAACCGCACGTGCTCCCAGCCCGGGTGGGTGATGTGGCCGGCGGTCTCCCGGCCGACGACGAACGGCGACTCCAGCTTGACGCGGAACCACGCGCCGAACTCCGCGGCATCGGTGATCGCGCGCCACAGGCGCGAGGGGGGCGCCTGGATGAGCTTGTGTTGACGGATCTCGTTGGTGCTGGACATGCGGGTCTCCTTGACGTGGGTCGTTTGTACGCCGGATCGAGACGTTGTGCAACCGTCGGGTTGCACGATCTGTCGGGCAGGCCCTTGTGCGACGGAACATCGCGGGCCGATCGGCCGACGAGCAAGACCGCCCGGCGACACGGGCGGCGCGACGTGCCCATAATCCGCGGCATGCCCCACACGCCCGCCCTCGCCCGCCTCGCCGTGGCCATCGCCATCGGCCTGTCCACGCCCGCGTTCGCCGCGGATTCGCCCGATGCCACGCTGGGCGCGATCGCCGATGCGGTCGACCCGCGCGCGTTGCGGTCCACCATCGAGAAGCTGGTGGGCTTCGGCACGCGGCACACCTTGTCGGACACCAGGTCGGACACCCGCGGCATCGGCGCCGCCCGCCGCTGGACGCAGGCGCGCTTCGAGGCGATCTCCAGGGAGTGCGGCGGCTGCCTCGAGATCGTCACGCCGTCGCAGCACGTGATCGGCAAGCGCGTGCCGGACGGGGTCGACATCGTCGACGTCGTCGCCATCCAGCGCGGCAGCGCCGACCCGGAACGCGTGGTTGCGATCACGGGCCACATCGACTCGCGCGTCACCGACGTGATGGACGCGGCGCACGACGCCCCCGGCGCCGACGACGACGGCTCCGGCACGGCCGCCGTCATCGAGTCGGCGCGCGTGCTCAGCAAGCACCGGTTCGCGGGCACCATCGTCTACGGCGTGCTGTCCGGGGAAGAACAGGGCCTGTACGGCGGCAAGGTCCTCGCAGACTACGCCAAGGCCAAGGGCTGGCGCGTGGAGGCCGACCTCAACAACGACATCGTCGGCAACAGCCATGGCCAGGACGGCGTCAACGACAACGGCGTCGTCCGCGTGTTCTCCGAAGGCACGAAGGCGCTCGAGACGCCGGAGCAGGCCGGCAAGCGGCGCTACAACGGCGGCGAGCTCGATTCGCCGTCGCGCAACCTGGCGCGCTTCGTCGCCGGGCTCGCGGATCGCCACCTCGTGAACTTTCGCGTCAACATGGTCTACCGCACCGACCGCTATGGCCGCGGCGGCGACCAGGTGCCGTTCCTCGAGGCCGGCTTTCCGGCGCTGCGCCTGACCGAGCCGCACGAGGACTACCGCAACGAGCACCAGGACCTCCGCACGGAGCACGGCGTTCGCTTCGGCGACACGATCGACCGCGTCGACTTCGACTACCTCGCGCAGGTCACGCGCCTGAACGCGATCACGCTCGCGGCGCTGGCCAGCGCGCCGGCGCCGGTCCAGGGCGTGACGATCGGCGGCGCGGTCACCACCGACACCGTCATGACGTGGACGCCGCAGCCGGGCGTGGCCGCCTACCGCGTGTGGTGGCGCGACACCACCGCGCCGCAGTGGCAACGCAGCCGCACCTTTCCCGCCAACGTCGATCCCGGCCACGCGGTGCTGAGGAACATCGACCTGGACGACTTCTTCTTCGGCGT
>JAEKKH010000232.1 GCA_019510465.1 Burkholderiales bacterium | reverse complement strand
GTGGGCTCGCGCTTCGCCGAGGAGGCGCGCCGCATCCATTACGGCGAGAGCGAGGCCAAGGCGATCCGCGGCCAGGCGACGTCCGAGGAGCGCGAGGCGCTGGCCGACGAGGGCATCGAGGTCTTCACGCTGCCGACCGTGCTGCCGCCCAAGTCCTCGCTGCAATGAGCGCGTGCCGCGCACCGCGCGCGGCCTTCAGGCCCCGGCCGCCGCTGCGCCGCCGGCTGGTGGTGGGACCGTGCAGGGCCGGCGGCCGGCGATCCGATGCCGTGTCGCTGGACATCCTGCCGCATTTGCATGACGCCGGAATGAGAAAGCCGGGGGCTCGTGCCGACGCGGTCGACCCTCGAGTCCTGCCTGTGACGCCGGAATGAGAAAGCCGGGGGCTCGTGCCGACGCGGTCGACCCTCGAGTCCTGCCTGGACATGTCCAGACAAGCGGCGGCTCAATCGGGCAGCAACACGCCGGGGTTGAGCAGGCCGCGCGGATCGAGCGCGCCCTTGATCGCCTTCATCATCGCCACGGCAGGCGCGGGCTTGCGCAGGGCCATTTCCCCGCGCTTGAGCCGGCCGATGCCGTGTTCGGCCGAGAACGTGCCGCCGAAGCGATCGACGACGTCGTGCACGCACGCATTGACGGCGATTTCGTGGCGCGCCAGGAAGGACGCGGCGTCGCCGCCCGCGGGCGCCTGGAGGTTGTAGTGCAGGTTGCCGTCGCCCAGGTGGCCGAAGGTGATGTGGCGCGCGCCGGGCACCACGGCTTGCAGCGCGGCGTCGGCCGACTCGACGAAGGCCGCCAGGGACGACAGCGGCAGGCCGACGTCGTGCTTGATGTTCAGGCCCTCGACGCCCTGCGCCAGCGGGATCGCCTCGCGCAGCTGCCACAGTGCGCGCGACTGCGCCTCGTTGGCGGGCACGGCGACGTCCACGGTCTCGCCCGCGTCCAGCGACGCGGCCAGCGCCGCCTCGGCGCGTTCGCGCAGCACGGCCTGCTCGTGCGGCGACGCCAGGTCGATCAACACGGACCACAACGGCGCGCCTGCCGCATCCGTCAGCGCCAGCGGCGCGCGCAGCGCCTCGAAGTAGCGTCCGACCAGCGCCAGCGACGCGGCGTTCATCGCCTCGTAGCCGACGAGCTCGGCGTCGAAGGCGGCGCGCAGGCGGCGCATCAGGGTGACGGCGTCGGCGAGCGTGCGACAGGTCGCCCAGGCCGTGACGCCGGCTCGCGGCCGCGGGAACAGCCGCAGCGTCGCGGCCGTGACGATGCCCAGCGTGCCCTCGCTGCCCACGAACAGGTCGCGCAGGTCGTAGCCCGTGTTGTCCTTGCGCAGGCCGTGCAGGCTGCTCCACACCTCGCCCTGCGCGGTGACGACCTCCAGGCCCAGGCACAGCTCGCGCGCATTGCCGAAGCGAAGCACCTGCGTTCCGCCGGCGTTGGTGGCGAGGTTGCCGCCGATCGTGCAGCTTCCCTCGGAGGCCAGGCTCAGCGGGAACAGCAGGCCGGCATCGGCGGCCGCCGACTGCACCTCCTGCAGCGCGAGGCCCGCCTCGACGGTGATCGTCTGGTTGTCGACGTCGATCCGCCGCACCGCACGCAGCCGTTTGGTGCCCAGCACGACCTGGCGGCCCGACGCGTCGGGCACGCCACCGCCGACCAGCCCCGTGTTGCCGCCTTGCGCGACGATGCTGAGGCCGTCCTCCTGCGCGCACCGGCGCACGACGGCGGCCGCCTCGTCGGTGCTGCCGGGCAGCACGACGCACAGGGCATGCCCGCGGTAGCGCTTGCGCCAGTCGCGCTCATAGGCGAGGAGGGCGTCGCTGCCGTCGTCGACGAGCACGTGGGCTGCGCCGACGATCGCCCGAAGGTCGTCCAGCAGCGTCGTCATGTCAATGTTCGGTGCCGGCGCTCGCGCGGGGATCGTCGGGAGGCGGCAGGCGCCTGGCGACCGCATGGCGCCAGCGCACCTGCGTCGCGCAAGCGGTGAACAACGTGATGGACAGCGCCAGCTCGGCCCAGGCGCAGGCGTTGGAGGGCCAGCGGTCGCCGACGCGCACGGCGGCCTCGGCCACGTAGAGCCAGACCAGCAGGCTGACCCAGCGGTACGTGTACATGCGATGGCGCAGCAGCCCCGGCAGCGCGAGCACCAGGGGCACCGCCTTGAAGGCCAGCGTGCCGCGGCCGGTGCGCGCGAGCGCGAGTTCCCAGGCGAGCGCCAGCACGATCAACCCGAGGGTCGTGCCGACCGCGACGAGGCGCGTGATGGCGGTGACCCGGTCGGGCGTCGTGGGGTACTCGGGCGGGGGCGCGGCCATGTTTGGCATGATAGTCGCCATGACGGTTTCCAAGACGCTGACCACGCCGATGGGCTCGCTGCTCGCCGGCCCCATGCAGACCCTGCGCAACTGGCCCTGGTTCGAGACCCTGCGCACCTTGCGGGCGCGCTTTCGCGACGACCGGCTGGGCCTGACCGCGAGCAGCCTCACGTTCACGACGCTGATCTCGCTGGTGCCGCTGCTGACGGTCATGCTGGCGATCTTCACGGCGTTCCCGATGTTCTCGAACTTCCAGGCCGGACTGGAGAAGTACTTCCTGCAGACGCTGGTGCCGCCCAACATCGCCAAGCCGGTGCTGGGCGCGCTGACGATGTTCGCGACGAAGGCGAGCCGGCTGGGTGCGTTCGGCCTGATCGCGCTGGGTTTCACCGCGATGGCCCTGATCCTGACCATCGACCGCACGCTCAACGCGATCTGGCGCGTGCGCAAGCCGCGGCCGATCGCGCAACGCGTGCTGATCTACTGGGCCGCCGTCACGCTGGGGCCGCTGATCCTGGGAGCCAGCCTGACGCTGATGTCCTACGCGATCTCGGCGTCGAGCGGCATGGTGGCGCAGATGTCGGGTGGCGTGAGCTTCTCGCTGTCGCTGCTGGAGTTCGTGGCGCTGGCCACCGCCATGAGCGCGCTGTACCACTACGTGCCGCACGCACCGGTGGCCTGGCGCCACGCCGTGGCCGGAGGCCTGTTCGTGGCGGTCGGCTTCGAGGTGGCGCGGCGGACGCTGGGCTGGTACCTGACGCACATGACGTCGTACTCCAGCATCTACGGCGCGTTCGCCACGGTGCCCATCTTCCTGCTGTGGATCTACCTCGGCTGGGTGATCGTGCTGCTGGGCGCGGTGATCGCGGCGTACGCCCCCAGCCTGAAGCTGAACCTCGTGCAACATGGCCGCGTGCCGGGGCAGCGCTTCGCGCTGGCACTCGACATCGTGCGCCGCCTGCAGCGCAGCCGCGAGGCCGGCGAGCACGGCATGAACGGCATCGCGCTGGCTGACAGCCTGCGCATGGATCCGCTGCAGATCGAGTCGGTGCTCGAGGCGTTGATGGCGCTGGACTGGGTCGGACGGCTCGACGAGGAGAACCAGCCGCGCTACGTGCTGCTGTGCGACCCCGCGCACACGCGGCTCGTGCCGCTCGTCGACGTGCTGCTGCTCGCGCCCGTCGAGGCGCTGGCGCCGGCGCGCAGCCGGCTGGGCGTGGACGGCCTGTTGCTGTCCGAGGTGCTGCCTGCCTGAGCACACCGCTTGCCCGACGCGACCGTGATGGCCACCGCAACCGCATCGAGAGCCTGGCGTCCGTGGCTGGTGGCCGGCGTGCTGCTGGCAGCCGCCGTCGCCGGCGCCGCCCTGGCGTTGCACGAGCGCTGGGCTTTCCGCCTGGTCGACCTGCGCTTCGTCGACCATCGCGAGAAGGTGGCCGGCGGCGGCGCGGCCCTGAACGTCATGGGGTATGTGCTGGTGCGCGTCGAGAGCGACGTCGACATCTTCCGCCAGACCCACGACGACAACGCCTACCCCGAGGTGAAGGCGGCGCTGTGCGACTCTGGCCGGCGCGTCGGTGCCTGGCGCGACCCGCTGCCGCTGGAGCGCGACGCGGCCGGCAAGCGCTTCGTCTACGCCGTGCTGCTGCCCGCGCGCGGACGCGATGGCGAGCTGGCGCAGTCGGCCGGCGCCGTCTGCCTGCGCCTGATGTCGGCCGGCCAGGGCCTGCCCGCATGGGGCTCCGCGGGCTCGCTGACCGTGACGCTGCCGGCGGCGATGCGCGAGCAGATGCTGGCCTACGCGCGCCGGGAAGGGGTGGTGGATATTTCGCTGGACCCGATCTGCGCGCCGCTGCTGTGCCAGCCCGATTGAGCTGGCGCTAGCCGGCGTGCACGACCACCATCAGCGCGCGCACGACGCGCTCGCCCGGGTTGGAGATGGCGTGCGCCACGTCGACGACGTAGCGCGCCGTCTCGTTGGCCTGCAGCGTGGTCACGTCCGTGCCGGAGCGCACTTCCAGCGGGCCGTCGCCCAGCACGGTCAGGTGCTCGCGCGAGCCCGGCTCGTGGGCCTGCGATTCCAGGCGGCCGCCGGGCTGCACCGTCAGCTCGTACCACTCGAACTGGCCCGCGAGCTCGATCGGGCCTAGGATGCGCAGCTCGCACTTGCCGTCGGGGCTGCGCAGCGACGGCGTCGCGTGGCCTGCGACCGTCGTGATGGCGGGCAGGGCGGGGCGCTCGCCATCCAGCAGCTGGCCCAGCGGCACGCCGAGCGCGTTGGCCAGGCGCCAGACGACCGCGACGGTCGGGTTGGCCTGGTTGCGCTCGATCTGCGACAGCATCGACTTCGACACCCCCGCCAGCCGCGACAGCTCGTCCAGCGACAGCGCGCGCAATTGGCGCAGCTCCGCCAGGGTATTGCCGACCTTCGGCGGTTCCACGGGAGGGTTGCGGGTCATGATGGCGGTCGTCCTGGCCGATCGTCCGTCGCTTGACGGATCGGCGGTTGTTCACGATACTGCATTCTCGTTCGATATATCGAACAACAGATTTCGCATTGAACATGATTGTGCCTGAAGGACAATGAACATGGCAGACGTCGCCGCATTCCACCAACACATCCAGGCCGAGCTGGACGGCATCCGCGCCGCGGGGCTGTTCAAGTCCGAGCGCATCATCGCCACGCCGCAGGGCGCGCTGGTCAAGCTGGCCGACGGCCGCGAGCTGATCAACCTGTGCGCCAACAACTACCTCGGGCTGTCCTCGCACCCGAAGGTGATCGCGGCGGCGCATGAAGGCCTGCGCACGCACGGCTACGGCATGAGCTCGGTGCGCTTCATCTGCGGCACCCAGGACATCCACAAGGAGCTGGAGCAGCGCCTGGCGCGCTTCCTGGGCACCGAGGACACCATCCTCTATGCCGCCGCCTTCGACGCCAACGGCGGCCTGTTCGAGCCGCTGCTGGGCGAGGAGGACGCGGTGATCAGCGATGCACTGAACCATGCGTCGATCATCGACGGCATCCGCCTGTGCAAGGCCAGGCGCTTGCGCTACGCGCACAACGACCTGGCCGACCTCGAGGCGCAGTTGCAGGCCGCCGACGCCGCCGGTGCGCGCTTCAAGCTCGTCTTCACCGACGGCGCGTTCTCGATGGACGGCACCATCGCGCAACTGGACAGGATCCGTGCGCTGTGCGACCGCTACGGCGCGCTGCTGGGCATCGACGAATGCCACGCCACCGGCTTCCTGGGCGCGCGCGGCCGCGGCACGCACGAGCACCGCGGCGTGTTCGGCAAGATCGACATCATCACGGGCACCCTCGGCAAGGCGCTCGGCGGCGCGTCGGGCGGCTTCACCACCGGCAAGAAGGAAGTGATCGAGCTGCTGCGCCAGCGCTCGCGACCCTACCTGTTCTCCAACACCGTGATGCCGGCGATCGTCGCGGGCTCGCTGGCCGTGCTCGACCTGCTAGAATCCAGCACCGAGCTGCGCGACAAGCTGGCCGACAACACCGCCTGGTTCCGCCAGGCCATCACCGCCGCGGGCTTCGAGATCAAGCCGGGCGAGCACCCGATCGTGCCCATCATGATCGGCGACGCCGTCAAGGCGCAGCAGCTGTCGCAGCGCATCATGGAGCTGGGCCTGTACGCCGTCGGCTTCTT
>JAEKKH010000441.1 GCA_019510465.1 Burkholderiales bacterium | reverse complement strand
GGCGTTGCTGCCGAAGGCGGGGTCGACGTTCCTGTAGTCGGCCGTGTCGTACTTGTGGTTGCTGGCCGCGCGGAACACCGGCGTCATGTAGATGGCGTTGGCACCCAGGCTCTTGATGTAGTCGAGTTTTTCGATGAGCCCTGCCAGGTCGCCGCCGAAGAAGTCGTTGTTGTAGACGGCGTCGGAGCCATCGCCCGAGCCGGGCCGGAAGGGCTGCTCGTTCCACTTCGCGTGGTGCTCGACGTCATGGTTCTGATAGCGGTCCTGCGGCCGACCGCCGCCGGGCCTCGGGTCGTTGGTCTGGTCGCCGTTGCGAAAGCGCTCGGGGAAGACGTAGTAATAGACGACGTCGCGCGCCCAGTCGGGCACCTGGAAATCGGGCGCGTAGATGGTCTGGCGGTAGCGACGGATGCGCTTGGCGCTCTCGGGCAGGCGCTCGAGGGCAGTCGCGCCCATGGAGCCCTGCTCGCGAGTCCAGTAGACGCTGTCCTTGTTGTTCTGCAGCGCGTACTTTCCTTGCGCGGTCTCGATTTCGAACCAGTAGCCGTAGACGCCAATGTCGGCGAAGCGGTAGTGCGCGGCGAAGCCGGTGCCCAGGCCATGCGGCTCGGGCGTCATGGCGATGCGCTTCAACGGCTGGTAGTCGAGCTGTTCCTGGTTGCCGCTCATCCGGCGGCGCTCGATGACGAGGGTTGCCCGCTTCAGGCCGGGCACGTCGTTGCCTATGCGGAAGGTGAACTCGGTGCCCCTGGGCTGCGCGCCGAAGGGGGCCTTGAAGTCGGTGTCGCGGGAGTCGAAGTGGGTGGTCAGCGCGACGCGGTCCTGGATGGGCGTGGTGCCGGGGTCGACGAAGGTCTTGGGGCCGACCTTCAGGCTGGGCTGGCCGGCACTGTCGAAGGCCAGGCGCAGCGTGTGCGGGCCGGTGAAGTCCCGCTTCAGGTTGCCGACGATGGCGGGGCCGCGGGCGGGTTGGCCCTTGGCGTCGGCACCGATGGTCAGTGCGAGTGTCCAGTCTTCATCGGCGACCTTGAACTCCTGCGTGCCCTGGACTTCGACGTTCAAGTAATAGGCGTCGCAGCTGAACTTGAAGGCCTGCTCGTCCTGCGCGGCCCAGTTGTTCAGGCTGCCGCGCAGGTAGAGCGTGGCGGCGCCCAGCGGCGGCTTGATGCAGTCGGCGGCCTGGCTCATGGGGGCGAACGAAAGCAGCGCCGCGAGCAGCGCAATCGACTTGGTCATGACGATCAGCCTTTGACGCCGCCCGCCGTCAGGCCGGAGACGATCCAGCGCTGGGCGAGCAGGAAGACCAGCGTGATCGGCAGGCCCGACAGCACGGCCGCAGCCGCGAAGTCGCCCCACAGGAAGCGCTGGTCGTGCAGGAAG
>JAEKKH010000440.1 GCA_019510465.1 Burkholderiales bacterium | reverse complement strand
GGTCTTCTCGACCGCGCACTGGCCGACCAGGCCCTGGCCGAGGTCGACCTCCTTGCCGTGCGAGGCCTGGCCACCCGACGCGTAGCTGCCGAACAGCTTCAGGCGCGGGCCCAGGCCGCCGCTGCCGGTCAGCACGTAGAACTCGGCCTGCTGCGCGCCGACCACCGGCGCGAGTTCGGACAGGATCAGCTGGCCCACCGTCAGCAGGTCCTTCTGGCCTTGCAGCATGCGGCTGAACTTCGCCAGGTTGGTCTTCAGCCAGTCCTGCTCGGTGTTCTTCTGCGTGGTGTCCTTCAGGTTGCGGATCATCTCGTTGATGGTGTCCTTCAGCGCGGCCACCTCGCCCTGCGCCTCCACCGTGATGGAGCGCGTCAGGTCGCCCTGCGTCACCGCGGTCGCCACTTCGGCGATGGCGCGCACCTGCGTGGTCAGGTTGGCGGCGAGCTGGTTGACGTTCTCGGTCAGGCCCTTCCAGGTGCCGGCCGCGCCGGGCACCTTGGCCTGGCCGCCGAGCTTGCCCTCGACGCCGACCTCGCGCGCCACCGTGGTCACCTGGTCGGCGAAGGTCGCGAGCGTCTCGGTCATGCTGTTGATGGTCTCGGCCAGCGCGGCGATCTCGCCCTTGGCCTCCACCGTCAGCTTCTGCTGCAGGTCGCCGTTGGCCACCGCGGTCACCACCTTCGCGATGCCGCGCACCTGGCCGGTCAGGTTGCCGGCCATGAAGTTCACGTTGTCGGTCAGGTCCTTCCAGGTGCCCGACACGTCGCGCACCTGGGCCTGCCCGCCGAGCCGGCCTTCGGTGCCGACCTCGCGCGCCACGCGCGTGACCTCGGCGGCGAACGACGACAGCTGGTCGACCATCGTGTTGATGGTGGCCTTCAGCTCCAGGATCTCGCCCTTCACGTCGACGGTGATCTTCTTCGACAGGTCGCCGGCCGCCACCGCCTTGGTCACGTCGGCGATGTTGCGCACCTGGCTGGTCAGGTTCGACGCCATCAGGTTCACCGAGTCGGTCAGGTCCTTCCAGGTGCCGGCCACGCCCTGCACGTCGGCCTGGCCGCCCAGCTTGCCTTCGGTGCCCACCTCGCGCGCCACGCGCGTCACCTCGGCAGCGAACGAGCGCAGCTGGTCGACCATCGTGTTGATGGTGTTCTTGAGCTCCGAGATCTCGCCCTTCACGTCGACGGTGATCTTCTTCGACAGGTCGCCGGCGGCCACCGCGGTCGTCACCTCGGCGATGTTGCGCACCTGGCTGGTCAGGTTGCCGGCCATGAAGTTGACCGACTCGGTCAGGTCCTTCCAGGTGCCGGCCACGCCCTGCACGTCGGCCTGGCCGCCCAGGATGCCTTCGGTGCCCACCTCGCGCGCCACGCGCGTCAC
>JAEKKH010000231.1 GCA_019510465.1 Burkholderiales bacterium | reverse complement strand
GTCTGGCTGTCGCAGTCGCTCGTTCGCTGGCCGGGCGCGCCGGCGCAGGGGCGCTACGTGCTCGTCTCGTCGGCCCGCGGCGCACTGGTCGTCCAGGCCGGCCAGCCGGTCACGGGCGCCGACGACACGCTGGCGCTCGAGCCGTCCGCCGAGCCCGTCCCGGCGGCGCTGGCGCAGCGCTTCAAGTACGTGGCCGACGGCGTGCTCCTGCGCGCAGGCGAGCGCGGCCGCGTCGCGCGCGCGCTGCGCGGACAGGCGCTGGTCGTGCGCGAGGACGAGCAGGGCCGCGTGCTGGCCGCCAGCGCGCTGCAGGTCGCAGGCGCGCTCGACGACCTGTACGCGTCCGCCGGCGGTCTCGACGACCTGGGCGCGACGCGCAGCCGGGACGGCATGCACCTCGCGCTGTGGGCGCCGACCGCGCAGGCCGTGCGCGCGTGCGTCTATCCGGACGCCGAAGGCGGCTCGAGCGGCGTCGTCGAGCTCGCGCGCGACGACGCCAGCGGCGCCTGGCGCGGCGGCCTCCCGGGCCAGCAGAAAGGGCACTACTACACCTATCTCGTCGACGTGTTCGTGCCCGGCACCGGCCTCGTGCGCAACCGCGTCACCGACCCGTACGCGGTGAGCCTGAACGCCGACTCGCGCCGCACCTGGCTGGGCACGCTGGACGACGCCGCGACGCGGCCGCGCCACTGGCAACGCGACGCCGCGCCCGCCACGGTCAAGCGTTCGACCGACATGGCGATCTACGAGCTGCACCTGCGCGACTTCTCCATCGGCGACGCCAGCGTGCCCGCGGCGCACCGCGGCAAGTACCTGGCCTTCACCGACGCCGACAGCGCCGGCATGCGCCACCTGCGGCGCCTCGCGCAGGCCGGGCTGACCGACGTGCACCTGCTGCCGGTGTTCGACATCGCCAGCGTCCCGGAGCGTGGCTGCACGACGCCGGCGATCGCGGGCGGGCCGGCCGACGAGACCCAGCAGGCGGCCGTCGTCGCCGGCGCGGCCACCGACTGCTTCAACTGGGGCTACGACCCGTTGCACTACAACGCGCCCGAAGGCAGCTACGCGAGCGACGCGAACGACGGCCCGGTGCGCGTGCACGAGTTCCGCGCGATGGTGCAGGGCCTGCACCACGCCGGCCTGCGCGTGGGCATGGACGTCGTCTACAACCACACGAGCACGAGCGGCCAGCAGGCGCAGTCGGTGCTCGATCGCGTCGTGCCGGGCTACTACCAGCGGCTGGATGCGAACGGCGGCATCGAGCACTCCACGTGCTGCGACAACACGGCCACCGAGAACCTGATGATGGGCAAGCTGCTCGTCGACTCGGTGACGCAATGGGCCGTGCAGTACCACGTCGACTCGTTCCGCTTCGACCTGATGGGCCACCAGCCGCGCGCCGTGATGGAGGCGCTGCAGCGCCGCCTGAAGGTGGCCACGGGCCACGCGATCCCGCTGATCGGCGAGGGCTGGAACTTCGGCGAGGTGGCCGACGGCGCACGCTTCGTGCAGGCCTCCCAGCTGTCGTTGAACGGCACGGGCATCGGCAGCTTCAGCGACCGCGCGCGCGACGCGGTGCGCGGCGGCTCGTCCACCGACAGCTCGCACCTGCGCGCCGACCAGGGCTGGATCAACGGCGAGTTCTACGACCCGAACGGCTTCTCCCACGCGACGCGCGAGGACCTGTCGACCGCCGCCGACATGATCCGGGTGGGCCTCGCCGGTTCGCTGCGCGAGATGGTCCTGACGACCTGGCGTGGCCAGTCGACGCCGTTCGACAAGATCGCGTACGGCAACCAGCCCGCGGGCTACGCGAGCCAGCCGGGCGAGGCGGTCAACTATGTCGAGAACCACGACAACCAGACGCTGTTCGACAACGACGAGCTGAAGCTGCCCCTGGCCACCTCGGGCGCCGACCGCGCCCGCGTGCAGATCCTGGGCGCGGCGGTGGTCGCGTTCAGCCAGGGCGTGGCGTACTTCCACGCGGGCGTCGAGCTGCTGCGCTCGAAGTCCTTCGACAAGAACAGCTTCGACTCCGGCGACTGGTTCAACCGGCTCGACTGGACGGGCCGCGACAACGGCTTCGGCGCCGGCCTGCCGCCCAAGCAGGACAACGGCGCGCTGTGGGACATCGAGCGCCCGCTGCTGGCCGATGCGTCGCTCAAGCCGGCGCCGGCCGACATCGCCTGGACGAGCGACGCGTTCCGCGACCTGCTGCGCATCCGCGCCAGCACGCCGCTGTTCCACCTGGCCAGCGCCGACGACGTGCGCCGGCGCGTCAGCTTCCCGGCCAGCGGCCCGTCGCAGGAGCCCACCGTCGTCGCCGAGCTGATCGACGGCCACGGCCTGCACGGGGCGAAGTTCGGCGCGGTGCTGGCCGTCCTCAACGTCGACAGGCAGTCGCACGCGCTCGAGCTGCCCGAACTGAAGGGCCGCCACTGGCGCCTGCATCCCGTCCACCTCGCCGCGCACGCCGCCGACACCCGCATCGCCAGGGATGCGGTGGTCGACGACGCTGCTGGCCGATTCACCGTCCCCGCCCGCGCCGCCGTCGTCTTCGTCGCGCGCTGAAACGTTTCTCCGAGAGCCTTTCGCATGCACCATCCCCGCCAACTCTCCGCCGCCGTCCTGCTCGCCGCCTCGTCCCTCGGGGCGAGCGCCGCGGCGCCCGACATGCCGCCCCTGCCCGCGCAGATCGAGCGCATCGAGCCCGCGTTCTGGTGGGTGGGCATGAACAGCGACAAGCTGCAACTGCTCGTCCACGGCCCGCGCATCGCCGACGCCGCGCCGCAGATCGGCGACGCGTCCGCCAAGAGCGTGCGCATCGAGTCGGTATCGCGGGTGGCCAACCCGAACTACCTGTTCATCGACCTGCGCATCGCGCCCGACGCGGCGCCCGGACGCGTCGACATCGTCTTCAGCCACGGCGACGAGCGCTTCCACGCGCCGTTCGAACTGCGCGAGCGCTCGCCCGGCTCGGCGCAGCGGCGCGGCTTCGATTCGTCCGACGTCATCCTGAACCTGGTGCCCGACCGCTTCGCCAACGGCAACCCGGCCAACGACGACGTGCCCGGCTACGGCGACCCGGCCAACCGGGCCGACGACGAGGCCGGCCGCCACGGCGGCGACATCCAGGGCATCGTCGACCACCTCGACTACTTCCACGACCTCGGCGTGACGATGCTGTGGCCCACGCCGCTGACCGAGAACAGGCAGCCGCGCTATTCGTACCACGGCTATGCCGCCACCGACACGTACAGGATCGACCCGCGCTTCGGCAGCAACGAGGACTATCGCCGCATGGTGCAGGCCGCGCGCGCCAAGGGCATGGGCGTCATCATGGACGTGGTGCTGAACCACATCGGCTCCGAGCACTGGTGGATGCACGACATGCCCGCGCCGGACTGGATCGGCTTCGACGGCCGGTTCGTCCAGACCCAGCACGCGCGCACCACCGCGAGCGACCCGTATGCGTCGCTCGCCGACGCACGGGTCTACACCGACGGCTGGTTCGGTCCCAACATGCCCGACATGAACCAGCGCAACCCGTTCCTGGCCACCTACCAGATCCAGAACGCGATCTGGTGGGTCGAGTACGCCGGGCTGTCCGGGCTGCGCGTGGACACCTGGGGCTATTCCGACCAGGCCTTCCTGCAGGAATGGACCCGGCGCGTGATGGCGGAGTACCCGAACCTGAACATCGTCGGCGAGGAATGGACCGCGCAGCCCACGGTGCTGATGCACTGGCTGGGCGGCGGCCGCGACGCGAAGGGCACGCCGCTGCCCAGCGCGATGGACTTTCCGCTGAACGGCACGCTGCGCAAGGCCCTGGCCAGCGACACCGACGACCTGCATGCGGGCCTGATGGACCTGTACGAGGGCCTGGTCAACGACGTGCTCTACCCGCGGCCCGGGAACATGGTGCTGTTCGAGGGCAACCACGACCTGCCGCGCCTGTTCAGCGTGCTCAAGGAGGACGTCGGCCTCACGAAGATGGCGCTGGCCTACGTGATGACGATGCCGCGCGTGCCGCAGCTGTACTACGGCACCGAGGTGCTCATGACCAGCCCCACCGTGCGCGACGACGGCAAGGCGCGCCAGGATTTTCCGGGCGGCTGGGCTGGCGACAAGGTCGACGCCTTCACCGGCAAGGGCTTGAGCGCGAAGCAGAAGGACATGCAAGCCTTCGTGCGCACGCTGCTGAACTGGCGCAAGACGCAGTCCACCGTCCACCACGGCAAGCTGGTGCACTTCGTGCCGGAGAACGGCACCTACGCCTGGTTCCGCCACGACGCCGATTCGACGGTGATGGTGGTGATCAACAAGAACCAGGCCGAGACGACGCTGGACCTGGCGCGCTTTGCCGAGGTGCTGAGGACGCCGGCGACCGCGCGCGACGTGCTGGCCGGCAAGCAGGTGAAGCTGGGCGCCACCGTCCAGCTGCCGGCGCGATCGGTCAGGATCTTCGAGCTGCGCCCGGAAAGCTCGCGTTAATCAGGCGTAAAGGTGTATGCAGACTACGACCGCGACCCTCGAGCCTGGTTCGAGCGCCGTGGCGGCGTACCGGGGGTGCGGAATTTGATGCGTCGCAGTTGATCTGGAAGCGTAGGTAAACTACATTCACGACTTTTGTCGCGAATGCGGGCAGCGCTTTGCCCGCGCCCACCTGAAAATCCAGGGAGATCCTCCGGTCCATGACGGCTGCCAACACCTCCAGCTTCCCGCGCCTGATGGGCGACGTCGGCGGAACCAACGCGCGCTTCGCCTTGCAGGAAGCGCCCGGCGCGCAGCCGTCGCAGGTCAGGACGTACGCGGTCGCGGACCACGCCAACATCGACGGCGCGATGAAGGCGTACCTCGGGCGGGTGGTCGGGCCGCAGCCGCGCCAGGGCGCCGTGGGCATCGCCAACCCGATCGTGGGCGACTTCCTGCGCATGACGAATTCGCCGTGGGCCTTCTCGATCGAGGCGCTTCGCGTCGAGCTGGGCCTGGATCGCCTGCTGTTCATCAACGATTTCACCGCGCTCGCGCTGTCGCTGCCGTCGCTGCAGCCGGAACACCTGCGGCGCATCGGCACGGCGGGCAGCGCCGATCCCAAGGCCGCCATCGGTCTGCTGGGACCGGGCACCGGGCTGGGCGTCTCCGGCCTGTTGTACGACACCGCGGGCCACCTGGTGCCGCTGGGCGGCGAGGGCGGCCACGTCAGCCTGGCGCCGGCCAACGCGCGCGAGGATGCGGTGATCGCCGTGCTGCGCGAGCGCTTCGGGCATGCCTCGGCCGAGCGTGCGCTGCAGGGCGCGGGCCTGGTCGCCGTGTACGAGGCGCTGTGCAAGATCGACGGCGCCAGCGCCGCCAGCCTCGACCCGGCCGGCGTCACCGCGGCCGCCATGGCGGGCAGCGACGCGCGCTGCGTCGAGGTGATCGAGCTGTTCTTCGCGTTCCTGGGCAGCGTCGCCGGCAACCTGGCGCTGACGCTGGGTGCGCGCGGCGGCGTCTACATCGGCGGCGGCATCGTGCCGCGCCTGGGCGACTGGATCGACCGCTCCGCCTTCCGCGAGCGCTTCATCGCCAAGGGCCGCTTCCGCGGCTACCTGGACGCGATCCCCACCTGGCTGATCCACGCGGAGACGTCGCCGGC
>JAEKKH010000230.1 GCA_019510465.1 Burkholderiales bacterium | reverse complement strand
ATGATGCTGTGTCTGGTTGCGCCGCCTTCGCTTGATGGATCACGCTGGGTTGAAGCTCCACATGGTTTTTTTTCTTTGAAAGGGCTTCCCCCGTGGGAAACAAACTTTACGTAGGCAACCTGGCCTATAGCGTGCGCGACGAGTCGCTGCAAGAGTCGTTCGGCCAGTTCGGCACTGTCACGTCCGCCAAGGTCATGATGGATCGCGAAACCGGACGTTCCAAGGGCTTCGGCTTCGTGGAAATGGGTTCGGACGCAGAAGCGCAAGCCGCCATCAACGGCATGAACGGCCAGCCCCTGGAAGGCCGTCCCCTGGTCGTCAATGAAGCACGTCCCCGTGAAGAGCGTCCGGGCGGCTTCAGCGGCGCTCCGCGCAGCCCCTACGGCGGCGGTGGCCGCTCCGGCGGCGGTGGTGGTGGTGGCTACGGTGGTGGCGGTGGTGGTGGCGGCTACGGCGGCGGTGGCGGCGGTGGCCGTTCCGGCGGTGGCGGCGGCTACGGCGGTGGCGGCGGTGGCCGCTCCGGCGGTGGCGGCGGCTATGGCGGCAGCGGCGGTGGCCGCGGCGGCTACTGAGCAACCCGCTCCGTTACTCTGACACGCATCCGTCTGTCCGGCTGAAAACCAGCCGGATCGACTGAACAAAAGCCCTGGCGCCTCGCAGCGCCCGGGCTTTTTTCTTTCCCGGCAGGAATAGGGTCGAGTTGGCTGCCGCCGTTTTGCGCGGCGCGGGCGCCGGTTACGGAGCAGGCCATCCGCGGCGGTCGAGGCTGGCGCACGGCCGCGTCGCAGGCCCCGCAGCGGCGACACCGCATCGCCGGATATTCAAGCCCCGCGCGTTGAGCGGGTACTCACTGCGTCGTGCGCGCCTTGCGTCCGCGGCCGGCCACGGCGCGGTCGTATATCCAGTTGGGCAGTATTCGCAGAGCCCGCGCCAACACGCCCATCTGCCACGGAATCACCCGCATTCCGACCCCGGCGGCAATCGCATCGAGCGCCTGCCGCGCGAATTTGTCGGCCGGCATGAGGAACGGCATCGAATATGAATTGCCGCGCGTCAGCGGGGTATCGATATACCCGGGCGCGATGGTCACGACGCGCACGCCGAAGCCCCGGCATTCGACGCGCAGGCTCTCGCAGAAACTGATCACGCCCGCCTTGCTCATCGAATAGGCGGCATGCCCTGGCAGCCCGCGGATGCCGGCGACGCTGGCGATGCCCACCAGGCGGCCGGCGCGGCGCTCGCACATCGGCTTGATGAAGGGCTGGAACGTGGCGGCCATGCCGAGGTTGTTCGTCTCGACGACGGCGCGCAGCACCTCGAGGTCGGCCTCGTCGCCGAGGTCGACGCCCACGCTGATGCCCGCGCTGGCGATCACCACGTCGGGCAGCCCCTGGCGTGCGATGCAGTCGCGGCCGGCGGCGCACATCGCGGGCAGGTCGCGTGCGTCGGCGACATAGACCTCCGCGTGATCGGTGCCCCAGCCCTGGGCCGCGACCCAGGCGCGCATCTCGTCGCCGCGCCGCGCCACCAGCGCGAGCCGGCCCCCCCGCCGCACCCACTCGAGGGCCATGGCCTGGCCGATCCCGCTGGAGGCGCCGGTGATGAACAGCAGCGGCGCCGTCATCGCTTGGCGTCGCTCCTGCTCGCGATCGACTTGCGCAGCGTCGGCTGCATCAGCGCGTGCACGTTGCCATGCAGCGTCAGCAGGCGCGTGGGGTCGTCGTACTCCAGGCCATCGGCGTTGAACTCGCTGTCGCCCTGGCGCACCACCACCATGTACTTCGAATCGACGCGACGCAGCTTGGGCAGCGCATGCAGGTGCTCGCCGTTCATCTGGATCGGCAGTTCGTCCGGCGCCTCGGACACCACCTGCGCCTGGCCATCGAGCCACACCTCGGTCGAGTCGCCGCGCGCGCGGCCGTGCTGGGCGGTGGCGATCATGCGGCGGCCGTCGGGCTCGGTCGTGACGACGCGGATCTGCTCGACCTCCATGATGTCGTCGTCCGGGTAGTGCTGCATGTGCTCGCCCTGGATCTCGACCTTGAGCGCACCGGCCGGGTCGAAGCGCTGCAGCCTGAACTGGTCCAGCGTGTAGTCGGGCTCGTGCTTGACGATGGCCGGCCCCGACGACGACAGCAGCCCCGGCGTGTTCTTGGCCACCAGCCAGGTGCCGAGCGCGAGACCCACCATCAGCATCAGCGGCAAGTAGCCGACCAGGCTCTCGCGCATGCGCACGGGCCAGCTCGGCCGCGTCCGGCGCTGCTGGTCGTCGACCGGCGGACTGAGCGGGCTGAGCGCGACCGGCACCTCGGGCAGGTCGGGGATGTGGAGTTCGCCCTTCATCCGCAGATCACTTCGAGTCGAGCGTCACCAGGAGCTTGGTCATCAGCGGCACGTACAGGCCGTTGGCCATCAGCAGCAGGTCGCAGAACTCGCGTGCCGCGCCGCGGCCGCCCTCGCGTTCGGTGACGTAGGCGGCGGCGCCGCGCGCCTCCGCGTGCGCGTTCGCGGGCGCGCACGCGAAGCCGGCGCAGGCGAACAGGGGCAGGTCGGGCCAGTCGTCGCCGATGACGGCCACGTCGCCCCAGTCCACGCCCAGCTGCTGCAGGAGGTCGTTGGCCGCGGCCACCTTGTCCGACGCGCCGAACGACGCGTGCGGCAGGCCGAGGTCGGCGACGCGACGGCGCACCGCCGCCGAGTCGCGTCCGGTGATGACGATGGGCGTGATGCCGCCCTTGCGCAGCATCAGCAGGCCCTGGCCGTCGAGCACGTTGAAGTTCTTCAGCGTCTCGCCGGCCTCGGTGATCCAGATGCTGCCGTCGGTGAGCACGCCGTCGACATCGAAGATCGCGGCCTTGATGCCCGCGCCCGCGCCCTGGGCCTTGACGAGGACGTCGGGCGGAAAGCTCAGGTGCGATCGGGGAGCGCCGGCCATCAGATCACCTTCGCGTGCAGCAGGTCGTAGGTATTGAGCGCGCCGACGAGCTCGCCCTTGCCGTCGACCACCAGCAGGCTGGTGATGCGGTGGCGTTCCATCTGGTCGGCGGCGTCGACGGCCAGCGCGCCCGCGCGGATGAGGTGCGGGCGCGGATGCATCACCTCGTGCGCGACGCGCTGGCGCAGGTCGGCGCCGGTCTCGATGAGGCGCCGCAGGTCGCCGTCGGTGAAGATGCCCACCGGCGTGCGGCCGTCGACCACCGCCGCCATGCCCAGGCCCTTGCTGGACATGACCTGCAACAGCGTCGAGAAGCTCGCATCGCGTGCAACCAGGGGCACGGCGTCGCCCGAGCGCATCAGGTCGGACACGTGCATCAGCAGCTTGCGGCCCAGCGCGCCGCCCGGGTGCGACAGCGCGAAGTCCTCCTCGCGGAAGCCGCGGGCATCGAGCAGGGCGACGGCGAGCGCGTCGCCCATGGCCATCTGCGCCGTCGTGCTGGCGGTGGGCGCGAGATTGAGCGTGCAGGCCTCCTTGTCGACCGCGCAGGACAGCACGATGTCGCACACCTTCGCCAGCGACGAGTCGGAACGGCCCGTCAGCGCGACCAGCGTGACGCCGAGGCGTCGCAGCGCCGGGACGATGGCGCTCAGCTCGTTGGATTCGCCGGAGTTCGAGATCAGCAGGCACACGTCGCCCGCCGTCACCATGCCGAGGTCGCCGTGCGCGGCCTCGGCCGGATGCACGAAGAACGACGGCGTGCCGGTGGACGCCAGCGTGGCGGCGATCTTGCGGCCCACATGACCGCTCTTGCCCATGCCCATCACGACGACGCGATGCTCGCAGCGCAGGATCGTCTCGACCGCGCGCGAGAACTCGGCGGTCAGTCGGCGCTGCATTCCGAGCAGCGCGTCGGCCTCGATCGCGAAGGTTTGCCGGGCCAGGTGCAATGCGCGTTCGGCGTCGAACGGCAAGTCGTTTGTCAAAGTGGGCTGCCTGTGTTCTAGGATGGGAGGATTCTAGTGTCCCGGGCCTCCCGCCAACCTGCGCGGGCCGGGGCCGCTCGACCCCTCCAACCGCGCGGTTCGCCTCGCACCCGCCCTGGTCCCGCATGGCCTCGACCCTCGAACTCGTCCTGCTGTACCTCGCGGCCGCCATCGCCGGCGTCGTGGCCTTCCGCATGCTGCGCCTGCCGCCGGTGCTCGGCTACCTGGTGGCCGGCGTCATCATCGGCCCCAACGCGCTGCAGCTGGCCCACGACACCGCCGGCGTCCACAGCCTGGCCGAGTTCGGCGTCGTGTTCCTGATGTTCGTCATCGGGCTGGAGTTCAACCTGCCCCGGCTGCGCGCGATGCGCACGCTGGTGTTCGGGCTGGGCGCCTCGCAGGTGGTGCTGACGATCCTCGGCGCGATGGCGGGCAACTTCGCGTTGACCTGGATCTTCACGCTGTTCGGCCGGCAGTGGGATCTCACGTGGCAGGCCGCCGCGATCCTGGGCAGCGCGATGGCGATGTCCAGCACGGCGCTGGTGGTCAAGCTGATGGCCGAGCGGCTGGAGCTCGAGAGCGAGCACGGCCGCCGGGTCATGGGGGTGCTGCTGTTCCAGGATCTGGCCGTCGTCCCGCTGCTGGTGATCATCCCCGCCCTCGGCGGCGACACGCGCGACCTGTTCCGCACCCTGGTGCCCGCCGTCATCAAGGCGGTGGTGGTGCTGGCGGTGCTGCTGTCCGGCGGGCAGAAGGTGATGAAGTGGTTCCTGACCGCCATCTCGCGCCGCAAGAGCGACGAGCTGTTCATGCTGAGCCTGCTGGGCGTCACGCTGGGCCTGGCGGCGGTCACCCAGGCGGCCGGCCTGTCGCTCGCGCTGGGCGCCTTCGTGGCCGGCATGCTGATCGCGGAGACGGAATACAAGCACCAGGTCGAGACGGACATCCGGCCGTTCCATGACGTCCTGCTGGGCCTGTTCTTCATCACGATCGGCATGAAGCTGGACTGGCACGTGCTCGCCGACGAATGGGTGGCGGTGATCGTGCTGACCACGGTGCCCATCCTCGCCAAGGCAGGCCTCGTGGCCGGCCTCGCGCGGGTGTTCGGCGCCGCCGCCGGCGTCGCGCTGCGCACCGGCCTGTACCTCGCGCAGGCCGGCGAGTTCGGCTTCGTGCTGCTGACGCTGGGCACCGACAACCACGTCCTGCCCGAGCGCTGGGTCGCGCCGGTGCTGGCGAGCATGGTGCTGTCGATGCTCGCGTCGCCGTTCGTGATCCTGTACGCCAACCGCATCGTCATGAAGCTGGCCTCGAGCGACTGGCTCATGCAGTCGGTGGCGCTGACGACGATCGCCAAGCGCGCCATCACCGCCGAGAAGCACGTGATCATCTGCGGCTACGGCCGCTCCGGCCAGAACCTGGCGCGCATGCTGGAGGTCGAGCGCATCCCGTTCATGGCGCTGGACCTCGACCCCGACCGCGTGCGCCAAGCCGCGGCCGCCGGCCAGAACGTGGTGTTCGGGGACGCGGCGCGGCTGTCCAGCCTGATGGCTGCCGGCCTCGCGCGCGCGGCAGCGGTGGTGTGCAGCTACCACGACACCCCGTCCGCGCTGAAGGTGCTGCACCTGGTGCAACAGCATGCGCCGCGCGTACCCGTGATCGTGCGCACGATCGACGACACCGATCTCGAGACGCTCAAGGCCGCCGGCGCGACCGAGGTCGTGCCCGAGGCGATCGAGGGCTCCCTGATGCTCGCCTCGCACGCGCTGGCGCTGGTGGGCGTGCCGA
>JAEKKH010000429.1 GCA_019510465.1 Burkholderiales bacterium | reverse complement strand
GGGGGGCGGGGATGAGGGGGCACAGCGCCATCGGCGGCACGGGCGCGCCATTGTCCAACATGGTGCGAACTGTCAAGTTACTGGCGTGTAAAAGGGCCCCAAGTGGGCTCGCGCACTTCAACCAAAGTAACGAGCAACGGCGTCTTGATCTTGCCGTCCAGCGTCGTCGTCATCAGCACTTCCTTGCCGCCGGCACGGCTCGCATACACGATGAGCTTGCCATTGGGCGCGAACGACGGACTTTCATCGTCGTTGGCTTCGCTGATCTGCTGTGACTGCCCAGTGCCGAGGTCCATCACCGACAAGCGGAAGGCCCCACTGATGCGGGTGATGTAGGCCAGCGTACGGCCATCGGGGCTGACCGCAGGGCTGATGTTGTAGTTGCCGCTGAAGGTCACGCGTTCGGCCGCGCCGCCGCTGGCCGGCATGCGGTAGATCTGCGGGCCGCCGCCACGGTCGCTGACGAAGTAGATCTTGCTGCCGTCGGGCGCGTAGCTGGCCTCCGTGTCGATGGCGCCGCTCTGCGTCAGGCGCTTCAGGCCCGAGCCGTCGCGGTTGATGACGAAGAGCTGGGTGCCGCCCTCGCGCGACAGGCTCAGCGCGAGCTGCTGGCCGTCGGGCGACCAGGCCGGCGCGCTGTTGGTGCCCTTGAAGTCGGCCAGCACGCGGCGATGGCCGGTCTGCACGTCCTGGATGCGCACGGTGGCCTTGCGGCTTTCGAAGCTCACATAGGCCAGCTCGCGGCCGTTGGGTGCCCAGGCGGGCGAGATGATGGGGTCGGGGCTGGTCAGCGCGACGCGGGCGCCTTCGCCGTCGGCGTCGGCGACGACGAGGCTGTAGCGCGGGCCGGCCTTGGTGACGTAGGCCATGCGCGTGGCGAACACGCCGCGCTCACCGGTGAGCTTCTGGTAGATGGTGTCGGCGATGCGGTGGGCCGCGAGGCGCGCATCGTCGGGCAGCACGGCATGGGCCTCGCCGACGAGTTCGGTGCCCTTGACGACGTCCCAGAGCTTGAAGCGGATGTCCAGTCGCCCATCGGCCAGGCGGTTGACGGAGCCGGCCGCGAGCGCGTCGGCCTGGCGGGCGCGCCAGTCGGGCCAGACCGGGCTGCTGGTTTCGCTCAGCGCGCCGGGCGCGTCGACGCTGCGGAACTGGCCGCTGCGCTCCAGGTCGGCACGCACGATGGCGGCAATGGGCTGGGGCGACTTGGACTCGTCGCGGAAGTCGACGATGGCCACCGGCACGCGCGTACCGCCGACGCCGGCGATGTCGATGCGCACCTGGGCGAGCGCGGGGCTGGCGCCGAAAGAGGCTGCGAGGGCGGCCAGGGCCGCGAGGCCGCGGCGGCGGGAGACAGACGCGAGAGGTTCAAGCATGGCGCGCGATTTTGCCGCAGCCGCGCAAC
>JAEKKH010000255.1 GCA_019510465.1 Burkholderiales bacterium | reverse complement strand
GGCGGGCCTCGCGGCGCAGCCGCGAGCCCTCGCAGGCGGGGCAGGGCTTGGCGGCCATGTAGCGCGCCAGGTCCTCGCGCACCGCCGCCGAGTCCGTCTCCTTGTAGCGGCGCTGCAGGTTGGGCAGGATGCCCTCGAACGGGTGGTGGCGCTTGACCTGGCGCTTCTTGCCCGAGGCAGACTCAGCCTGATAGATGAAGGCGATGTCCTCCTGGCCCGAACCCTGCAGCAGCACCTGCTGTGCGGTCGCCGGCAGGCTCTCCCACGGCGCCTCGACGTCGAAACCGTAGTGGGCCGCGACCGACTCCAGCAGCGAGAAGGTGTACGGGTTGCGCCGGTCCCAGCCCTTCACGGCGCCGCTGGCCAGACTCAGCGTCGGGAAGGCGACGACGCGCTCCGCGTCGAATACCGTCACCTGCCCCAGGCCCTCGCAGCTCGGGCAGGCGCCCACCGGCGAGTTGAAGGAGAACAGCCGCGGCTCCAGCTCCGGCAGCGAGTAGGAGCACACCGGGCAGGCGAACTTGCTGGAGAACAGCGTCGTCTGGTCGCTGTCCATGTTCAGCACCAGCGCGCGGCCATCGGCCTGGCGCAGGGCCGCCTCGAAGCTCTCCGCCAGGCGCTGGCGCAGGCTGTCGGCCGCGTCGGCACGCAGCTTGATGCGGTCGATGACGACGTCGATGTCGTGCTTCTCGGTCTTCTTCAGCGCGGGGACATCCGGCGCCTCCACCGTCGCGCCGTCGACACGAAAGCGCACGTAGCCCTGGGCCTGCAGCTCCTGGAACAGCTCGACGAACTCGCCCTTGCGGTCGCGCACCACCGGCGCCAGCAGCATCAGCTTGGATTCGTCCGGCATGGCCAGCACGGCGTCCACCATCTGGCTGACGGACTGTGCCTCCAGCGGCAGGTGGTGGTCCGGGCAAAAGGGCGTGCCGGCGCGGGCGTAGAGCAGGCGCAGATAGTCGTGGATCTCGGTGACCGTGCCGACCGTGGAGCGCGGGTTGTGGCTGGTCGCCTTCTGCTCGATGGAGATCGCCGGCGACAGGCCCTCGATGACGTCCACGTCCGGCTTGTCCATCAGCTGCAGGAACTGGCGCGCGTAGCTGGACAGGCTCTCCACATAGCGCCGCTGCCCTTCGGCGTACAGCGTGTCGAAGGCCAGCGACGACTTGCCCGAGCCCGACAGCCCCGTGATGACGACCAGCGCATGGCGCGGCAGGTCGACGTCGATGTTCTTCAGGTTGTGGGTGCGCGCACCGCGCACGCGGATGAATCTCGACTCGGGGGGGGAGGGCAAATCAGGAGGCGCCATGGCAGTTTTCACAATCGAACCGGCCATGATAGGCCGCCACAATCCGGCGCTCTTCACCACCCCGACCGGAGAGCCCATTGATCCAGCGACTCGCGGTATGCCTGGCGGCCTGGCTAGGCCTGTTCGCATCCACGGCCCGCGCCGAACCTCCACCGGCCGCGGCGTTCTTCAAGAAGCCGGCCATCACGGCGCCCAGGCTCAGTCCGAGCGGCCGCTACCTCGCCGTGCAAGTGGAGGGCAAGGACGGCCGTCAGCGCCTGGCGGTGATCGACCTCCAGACCATGGGCCCTCCCCAGGTGGTCGCCGGGTTCAACGACGCCGATGTCTCGACGCCTTATTGGTTGAACGACCAGCGTCTGGTGTTCCGGCTCGCCAATTCCCAGGATGGCAGCACGCGCGTCATGACGCCTGGGCTGTGGGCTGTGGACCGCGACGGCGGTCAGCAGCGACAGCTGATCCTCAGCTCCTGGAATGCGGAGGGCAGCGTACACACCCAGATCAAGGATCGGCGGCTGGAACTGAATTGGAGCCTTGTCAGCGTCATGGGCGGTGAGGCCGACGAGATCCTCGTCGTTCGGTTTCCCTATGTAGAGGAAAGGGACACCACGGGCGTGCAGTTCGCGCGACTGAATACGCGCACCGGTGAACGGCGCAACCTCAGCTTCGGCTTGCCGGATGGCGTTTTCGACTGGCACAGCTCGGACGGCGAACTGTGGGCCGTCAATGCCGACCTGAAGGGGCGCAACCAGATCTACCTGCGCGAAGGCCAAGGCTGGCGGCTATGGCAGGAGGTGCCGACCTACGAGGGTGTGGCCACACCGTTCTGGTCCAGCGAGAACGGCCCGACGCTCATCATGGACCAGCACGACGGCAACACGGCCCTCTTCAAGATGGACCGCTCCACGTTGAAGCGGGACGCGCTGCCCTTGCTGAGCGCCAAGGGTTTCGATGTCAACGGCGATGCCGAATACGACCCTCAAGCCCGGCGACTGGTCGGCATCCACTACGAGTTCGACGCTCAGGGCACGGCATGGTTCGACCCGGCCATGAAGGCCCACCAGGCCGACATCGACGCCAAGTTGCCCGGCTCGGTCAACCGCATCTCCTGCGGCAACTGCCTGAGCTCGCAGAACCTGCTGGTCACCGCACTCTCCGACCAGCAGCCGCCGGTCTACTACATCTACCGAGTAGCGGAGAAGCAGCTGCAGGTGGTGGCCGGCCCGCGGCCCGACCTGAAGCGGCGGGACATGGGGCTGCGCGACTACCACCGCGCGCCCGCCCGTGATGGGCGGATGACGCCCGTCCTCGTGACCCAGCCCGCCGGCGGTGTCGGCAAGCAAGCCCATCCCACCATCGTGCTGGTGCGCGGCGGCCTCGGGATCCGCAACACGCACTGGGCCTGGGAACCGACGGCGCAGTTCCTGGCCAGCCGCGGCTACCTGGTGCTCGAGCCCGAGTTCCGCGGCAGCGGCGGCTACGGGCAGGAGCACTTCCGCGCCGGCTGGAAACAATGGGGCCTGGCCATGCAGGACGATCTCGCCGACAGCTTGGCCTGGGCGGTCAAGCAGGGCTGGGCGGACCCGCAGCGGGCCTGCATCGTCGGCGGTGGCTACTACGGCGGCTATGCGGCGTTGATGGGGGCGGTCCGGCAGGGCGAGCAGTTCAAGTGCGCCGTCAGTTGGGGAGGCGTGACGGACATCGGCGCGATGTCGAGCATTCACTGGAGCTTCTTCTCCGAGGAATGGAAGCGCTACGGCATGAAGCGCCTGGTCGCCGATCCAGACACCGACGGCGAACAGATCCGCGCCACCTCGCCGCTGCAGCGCGCCCAGGAGATCCGCATGCCGCTGCTGGTGGCCTATGGCGACTCCGACGGCTATGTGCCGCTCAAACATGGCAGCGATCTCAGGGCCGCATTGCGCGAGGATCAGCCCCTCGAATGGGTCGTCTACAACAGGGAATCCAACCGCTGGTCCAACCTGCAGACCAACGAGGACTTCTGGGGGCGCGTCGAGCGCTTCCTGGCGCGCAACATCGGCGCTGCGGCGCCGCAGTGAGACCGCCTCACGAAGGCCGGAGGGAGAGCCATGATTCGACGACTGATGATCACCGCTGCCGCGCTGCTGGCGGGCCTGGGCTTGGCGCAGGCCGCCAGCGCTGCGCCACCGCCCATCCGGGACTTCTTCAAGACGCCGGCCGTCCAGGCGCCCAAGCTCAGCCCCAGCGGCCGTTACCTGGCGGTGCAGGTGGCCGGCAAGAACGAGCGCCTGTGGCTGGCCGTTATCGACCTGAAGACCATGGCGGCGCCCAAGGTGGTCGCCGGTTTCAATGACGCCGACATCCATGCCCACTACTGGGTGAACGACGAGCGCCTGGTGTTCCAGATCTCCGACTCCCAGGACGGCAGCACGCGCGTGACTGCCCCGGGCCTCTGGGCGGTGGACCGCGACGGCAGCAACTACCGGCAACTGATCATGAGTGCCTGGGCCGCAAACGACGCGGCCACGGGCAGCCGCGTCATCGACAAGCGCCTGGAGCTGAACTGGCGTTTTGCTGACACCGTCAACGGCGATGGCGACGAAATCCTCGTCGGACGCCTGCCCTGGGCAGAGGACAAGGACAGCACGCCGGTGCAGTTGTCGCGCCTGAACACCCGCACAGGCGAGCGCCGCAACCTCAGCCTCGGCTTGCCCGACGGGGTGGTCGGCTGGCATATCGACTCTCTGGGCGAGCCACGCGCCGTCGACACCGTGCTGAATGGGCGTCACAGGATCTATCTGCGCCAAGGCAACGGCTGGCGGCTCTGGCAGGACCAACCCAGCGTTAGAGACGAGTCGATCGAGCCGCAATGGTTCGGGCCGGACGGTCAGGTGCTGGTCATCGATGCCTATCAGGGCTACAACGCCGTCTTCAAGCTCGACACCATCACACTGAAGGCCGAGACCCAGCCGCTGCTCAGCTTCAAGGGCTTCGACTTCAAGGGCTCGATCGAGTACGACTCCGAGGCCCGCCGCCTGCTCGGAATCCACTATGAAACCGACGGGATTGGCACCGTCTGGTTCGACCCGACCATGAAGGCCCACCAGGCCGACATCGACACCAAGCTGCCCGGTACCGCCAACCGCATCGCCTGCGGCCGTTGCCTCAGCTCCCAGAACCTGCTGGTGACGGCCTACTCCGACCAGCGCCCGCCGGTCTACTACCTCTACAAGCCGGCCGACAAGCAGCTGCGGCCGGTGGCGGCGCTGCGTCCGGAGATCAAACCGGCGGAGATGGGTCAACGCGACTACCACCGCATCAAGGTTCGCGATGGTCTGGAGATCCCGGTACTGGTGACCCAGCCCGCGGGCGGCAATCCGGTCAAGCGTCCTACCGTCGTTCTCGTGCACGGTGGCCCCTATGTGCGGGGCACGCACTGGGCGTGGGAGCCGGAGGCACAGTTCCTCGCCAGCCGCGGCTATTTGGTGTTGGAGCCCGAATTCCGGGGCAGCACCGGCTACGGCTCCGCTCAATTCCGGGCCGGATGGAAGCAATGGGGCCTGGCCATGCAGGACGACCTCGCCGACACCTTGGCCTGGGCCGTCAAGCTGGGCTGGGCCGACCCGCAGCGCGCCTGCATCGCCGGCGCCAGCTACGGCGGCTATGCCGCGCTGATGGGCGCCATCAAGCAGGGCGATACCTTCAAATGTGCCATCGACTGGATTGGCGTAACCGACATCGGCCTGATGTCCAGCATCCATTGGAGCGACGCCTCCGAGGAGTGGAAGCGCTACGGCATGACCCAGCTTGTCGCCGACCCCGCCACCGATGCCGCGCAGATGCGCGACACCTCGCCGCTGCTGCGGGCCAAGGAGGTCAAGATGCCGCTGCTGATGGCCTACGGCGGTGACGACCGCCGCGTACCGATCAAGCATGGCACCGACATGAAGGCCGCGCTGCGTGACGACCAGGTGCTCGAATGGGTCGTCTACCCTGACGAAGGCCACGGCTGGCGCCAGCTCAAAACCAACGAAGACTTCTGGGGTCGGGTCGAGCGCTTCCTGGCCCGAAACCTCGCGAACCCCAATCCCCAGCCCTGATGAAGCTCGCCCTCTCTCTTCTGTTCGCCGCTTCGCTCGCCCAGGCCGCCCAAGCCGCCCAAGCCGCCCAAGCCGCCCCACCCAGCATCGAGGATTTCCAGCGCCCGCCCGCCTTCACGAACGCAGTGCTGTCGCCCGACGGGCGCCATGTCGCCGCCATCGTCAACCCGGACGGCAAGACGACCAGCCTGGCCATCGTCGCCACCGACAAGCCGGGCGAGGCGCTGCCGCTCAAGGCCTTCGGCCAGGCCGACATCCGTGCGATCTACTGGCTGGACAACGAGCGCCTGGCCTTCACGGTGCGCCCGCGCGTCGACGGCGAGGGCTGGCGCGT
>JAEKKH010000431.1 GCA_019510465.1 Burkholderiales bacterium | reverse complement strand
TTCGAAGCGGATGTTGCCCCACCACGAGATAGCCACGCCGCGGCGGATCAGCTCCTCGGCCAGCGCCTTCAGCGCCTTGGGCGGTGCGGCCTCGTCGACGAAATGAAAACCCGTCTGCCCCGTCTCCTTGACGATGGCCACGATGCGGTCCACCAGCACCTCGGCGCTCGCGGCCTCGTAGCGCGAGATGTAGTCCAGGCTCACGTCGCAGAAACTGCACTTCTTCCAGTAGCAGCCGTGGGCCACGGTCAGCTTGTTCCAGCGGCCGTCGCTCCAGAGCCGGTTCATCGGGTTGAGCATGTCCAGCAGCGACAGGTAGCGATCCAGCGGCAGGCCGTCCCAGGTCGGCGTGCCGACGTCGTCGAAGGGAATGTCGGGCTCGATGAAGTTGGTGTACCTGACCTGCCCGGCGTCGCGCCAGAAGGTGCGGACCAGCCGCGTCTTGGAGCGCTTGCCGCCGACGTGCTCCAGCAGTGCCAGCAGCGGCCGCTCGCCCGCGTCCAGCGTCACGTAGTCGACGAAGTCGAACAGCCGCGGCTCGGCCAGTTCGCGCAGCTCGGTGTTCACGTAGCCGCCGCCCAGCACGCAGACGACGTCGGGCCGCGCGGCCTTGATCGTCTGCGCGATGCGCAGCGCCGCGTAGACCGAGCCGGGAAAGGGCACGGACAGCAGCACAACGTCGGGCTGGTGCTGCTCCAGCGCGGCGAGCGTGAGGCGTTGCAGCGTCGCGTCGACGAGGTTGGGCGGCGCGGCAAGGGCTTGAGCCAGCGGGTCGAAATGCGCCTGCGCCGCGGCCAGCGATTCTGCGTAGCGGACGAACTCGAAGCGCGCATCCACCGCGTCACGCAGCACGTCGGCGAGGTCGTTCAGGAACAGCGTGGCCAGGTGGCGTGCGCGGTCCTGCAAGCCTAAAGCGCCGAAGGCCCAGGCGAGAGGGTCGCCGCCGTCCTCGTCGACGTAGGCGTCCAGCGACGCGAAGCGCGCACCCTCCGGCAGGAAAGCACGCGTGTTGATGCGATGCGCCAACGTGGGATCGCTGCCCTGCAGGAAGGCGATGACCCGCGGGGCGGCAGCGGCGATGGCGTCGAACTCGGCGGCGAACCAGGCGGTCTGCGGCGTTCGCTGGGCTTCGGGCGAGGCCGGCACCGCTTCATGCAGCCGGGCCAGGCCGGCGGGTGTGAACAGCTCCAGCACCAGGGCCAGCGCCAGGTCCACCTGCTGCGCATCGACGCCGCGCGAGCGCAGGAAGCCGGTCAAGTAGGCGGTGGACGGGTAGGGCGTGTTCAGCTGCGTCATCGGCGGGATGACGGCTAGCACGCGGGGGGACTGGGATGGCATACGCGCAATTGTCGCGGCGTGCGGTTTTGGCGGGGCTTCCCCCACACGATGCAGCTGCGATCGGCGACCACCG
>JAEKKH010000430.1 GCA_019510465.1 Burkholderiales bacterium | reverse complement strand
GTGTACTGCTCATGGCCCGGGGCGTCGGCAATGATGAACTTGCGCGTCTTGGTGGCGAAGTAGCGGTAGGCCACGTCGATGGTGATGCCCTGCTCGCGCTCGGCTTCCAGGCCGTCGGTCAGCAGGCTCAGGTCGATGGGGCGGCCGGCGGCGCGGCGCTCCAGCGTGTCGAGCTGGTCGGCCAGGATGGCCTGGCCGTCGAACAGCAGCCGGCCGATCAGCGTGGACTTGCCGTCGTCGACGGAACCTGCCGTGAGGAATCGAAGCGCCTGCATCAGAAATACCCTTCCTTCTTGCGCTTCTCCATGGAAGCTTCACTCGTGCGGTCGTCCATGCGCGTGGCGCCGCGTTCACTGACGGTGACGGTCAGCGTCTCGGCCACCACCTCGCTGGCGTTGGCGGCGGGGCTCTCGACCGGGCAGGTGCAGGTCATGTCGCCCACGGTGCGGAAACGCACGGTGGCGGTCTCGACGGTCTCGCCGGCTTCCGGTGGCGTCACGTCCGTCAGCGGCACCAGCAGGCCCTTGCGGCGGATGACCTGGCGCTCATGCGCGAAGTACATCTGCGGCAGCGGGATGTTCTCGCGGGCGATGTAGAGCCACACGTCCAGTTCGGTCCAGTTGCTGATCGGGAAGCAGCGGAAATGCTCGCCGGGGCGGATGCGCGTGTTGAACAGCGTCCACAGCTCGGGGCGCTGCTCCTTCGGCTGCCATTGGCCAAAGGAATCTCGGTGGCTGAAGATGCGCTCCTTGGCGCGCGCCTTCTCCTCGTCACGGCGGGCGCCGCCGATGAGGGCGTCGAACTTGTGCTCCTCGATGGTCTCCAGCAGCGTCACCGTCTGGTGGCCGTTGCGGCTTTCCAGCGGGTGGCTCAGGCGGATGGTGCCGCGGGCCATGCTGTCTTCCAGGTGGCCGACGATGAGGCGCTCGCCCATGTCCGCGACGCGCTGATCGCGGAAGGTGATGACCTCGGGGAAGTTGTGGCCCGTGTCGATGTGCACCAGCGGGAAGGGCAGGTGGCCCGAGTAGCCGCTGGGGTGGGCCGCGTTCTTCATCTTGAAGGCCTTCTCGGCCAGGCGCAGCACGACGCAGGAATCCTTGCCGCCGGAGAAGAGCAGGGCGGGACGCTCGAAACTGGCGGCCACCTCGCGCAGGATGAAGATGGCTTCCTCTTCCAGCGCATCCAGATGCGCATGGTCGACGTCGGCGATGAGTTGTTCGGGTTTCACAGCAGCATTCATGACTTCACGTGCAGACCGCACTCTTTGGAACTGTCCTCCCACCACCAGCGGCCGGCGCGGAAGTCCTCGCCGACGGCAATGGCTCGCGTGCAGGGCGCGCAGCCAATGCTGGGCATGAACTGGTCATGCAGCGGGTTGTAGGGCACGTCGTACTTCTGGACATAGGCCCAGACCT
>JAEKKH010000254.1 GCA_019510465.1 Burkholderiales bacterium | reverse complement strand
GCCCGGGCGAAGTGCTATCCGAGATGTTGCGTTGACCGGTTGACTCCGCCGGTCTTGAACGTTGCAGGGTCAGGTCTTGAGTGCGCGATTCAAGACCTGACCCTGCAAGGTTCAAGACCTGACCCCGACGAGTTGGGTATACGCCCTGAGCGAGCGGCCGCTTCGATGAGAAACGGCGGCTCGCGGGCCGCCGTCGGTTATTTCGAAGCTTCCAGCGCCTCGCGCCGCCGCCGCAGTCGCCGCCATCGCAGCGCCACGTGGCGCAGCCAGGCCTCGCGGATCAGCCAGCCGCTGGCCCAGACGGCCAGGCCGGCGAACAGCGTGTCGCTGAGGAAGTGGCCGCCCTCGGCGATGCGGGCCAGGCTCACGATGGCGCCCCAGGCGATGCCGATCCACAGCCAGCGCCGGCGCGTGGCCACGCTGCCCATCAGGCCGACGGCCATCAGGATGTAGCCCGAGGTGGCGTGGCCGCTGACGAACGAGCAGTTGTGCTCGCACTGGTCGGTCGGTGACAGCGCCGGCGAGAAGCGCGCCTTGCCACCGAATTCGCTGACCTGCACGGGCCGCGCACGGCCCCAGTATTCCTTCAGGCCGGCGTTGACCAGCAGGCCCGAGCCCAGGATGCTGACCCAGGCCAGCGCCGCGAGCCGGCGCGACCAGCGTCCGCCGATCGGGTGCGGGCGCCAGATCGACAGCACGATCACGACCAGGCCCACCAGCGCATAGAACTTCCCCGACCACGGGATGCCGTGGTACAGCAGGCGCACGAAAGCGAACTGGTCGCCGATGAACGCACCGGCCTCGTCGTGGAACAGCCCGCTGGCCCACAGGTCGAGCTGCGGCCAGGCGGTGAAGATCCAGGCGAGCAGCAGCGCCACCGTCAGGCCGATCCAGCCGGCCTTGTGGCGGGCGCGCCAGCCGCGGCGCGCCGCGCGGGCGGTCGGGACGTGACTCACGAGGCGACCCTCCGCCCGACGGCTGCGGTGCGAGCTTCATTCCGAGCGGCCGGGCGTAAGCTCACTTGGACTTCTTCGCGGGCGGCACGGCCGGTGCGGTCGCAGGCGCCGGAGCCGGCACCGGCGCGGCCGCGGAGGCCGCTGCGGGCGCGGACGCCGGATTCAGCTTGGCGGCCACCGCCGCGGCGGCCGCGCTGGCCGCTTCGGCGGCCTCGGAGGCGGCCTTGGCGGCGGCGACGGCCAACGCCTGCGCCGACGCGGCCTCGCTCGCGGCCTGCGCCGCGTCGCGCTCGGCGCCGATGCGAGACAGCGGCTCGGACGCCGCCGGCGCCGGGCGCACCAGGGCATAGCCGCGCACCTGCTGCACGACCTCGAGCTTGGCGAGTTCGTCCGGCTTGACGCGGTCGATGCGGGTGAACGCCCAGTCGCCGCCCTTCGGGTCGGCACGCTCGGCGGTCTGGTTCAGGTAGAACGCGATGCTGGGCTGGTGCAGGCGCCATTGCACGACGCGCTGGCGATCGAGCAGCGTCATCTGCGCGATGGGCACGGTGCGCGCGAGCGTGCGGATCGGATCCTGCACCGTCTGGCCCCACCAGGGCAGGACGGCCAGCACCAGCCAGCCCGCCGTCAGCAGGCCGGCGCCGATCGCGCCGTCGGCCTCGCTGAGGTAGTTGCGCACGTTGGGCACCCAGATCGTCAGCGCGAACACGAGCAGTCCCACCGGCACCGCCACCCATACCCATGGCGCGGGCGGAGCGGTGGACAGCAGCGCCTTGTACAGCGGATCGTGCGTGGTCTCGGCCAGCGAATGCGCGAGCCACGGGCTGGCCGCGCCGAGCGCCACCACCGCCACGAGCGTCGCGCACAGGGCCAGCCGCAGCTTGAGCCCGGCGCCCACCAGCTCCTGCGCCGCCAGCAGCATCAGGGGCGTGAAGCCGTACAGCACGTAGTGCGGCAGCTTGGTGCCCGACAGCGAGAAGAACACGACGACGAAACCCAGCCACCCCAGCAGGAAGCGGCCGATCGGCTCGTTCCAGCGCGCCTTCGCGTGCAGGGCCAGGGGCACCAGCAGCGGCGTCCACGGCATCATCTCGACCGGCAGCATCCACAGGTAGTAGAACAGGCTGCCGGCGTGGCCTTCCAGCGAGCCGGTGAAGCGCTCGACGTTGTGGTGCAGGAGGAAGCCGTCGATGAACGCCATGCCGTGGCGCGCGATCGCGTAGACGTACCACGGCGCGGCGATGAGCACCATCAGCGCCCATGCCTTCGGGTCGCTCACCAGGCGCTGCAGGCGCGAGCGGTCGCGGTTGACGCCCAGCCAGATGGCGGCGGCCGCGGCCGGGATCAGCAGCGCGACCGGCCCCTTGGCCAGCAGGCCCAGGCCGATCCACGCGAAGGCGCGCCGGCGCGGCGTGTCCTTGCCGTTCTCGAGATGGCGCCAGAGGTCGAGCGCCGCCAGGGTGAGCAGCAGGTTCAGCAGCGAATCGGCGGTGGCCGCGCGCCCGATCAGCATCGGCCCGAGGCTGGTGGCCAGGATGCCGGCCGCCGCGATGGCCACCGACGGTCCGAAGCGCCGCCACGCGAACTGGCCGACGGCCAGGCACCACAGGAACGCGCACAACGCGGACGGCAGGCGCACCGCGAACTCGTTGAGGCCGAACGTCTTGAGGCTGATCGCCTGGAACCAGTAGACCAGGATGGGCTTGTCGAAACGGTCGACGCCATTGAGCGTGGTGCTGCCCCAGTCGTGGCCCACCGTCAGTTCGCGCGTGGCCTCGGCGAACGCGCCCTCGTCGACGTCGAACAACGGCGCCGCGCCCAGCCGTGCGATCCACAGCGCCAGCAGCACCGTCATCAGCAGGCCCAGCAGGCGCAGCGACGGCGTGGCGCCGTGCGCGCGGCTCATCGGCGCGGCGACGGCGATGACGGTGTCGGCCTCGGGCGAGGCCGGGTGGTGGCCGCTCGCGATCACCGTGTCCTCGTCGTCGGACGCGAAGGCGCGTGCGTAGTCGTGCTCGTCGTCGCGCGTCATCATCGTCAGCGGGATCGGGCGCGAGGCGCGGTGTTCCGCGGCCGACGGCGGCGGCGTGCGCACCGGGGCCGGGGCGATCCTGTCGAACGAGCGCTGCGGCGGCGTCGGTGGCAGCGGGTCGAGCGGCAGCGCGGTGACGGGCGGCGGCGCAGCGGGACGCGGCGCGGGCGCGGGCGGGCGCGGCGGCACCGGCGGGGCCTTGCCGGCGGCGGCGTCGGCGGCCGACCACATCTGCGGGTCGCCGGGGCGGCCATCGCCCTCGGGCGTCCTGGGCTTGCCCGCCGTCTCCATCAGCTCGGAGATCGACTTGGGCCGCGGCTTGGGCGCCTGCCCCGGCGGCGTCGCCTGCGGGCTCACCGGCGCCGGTGCCGGTGCGGCCTTGCCGGACATCGCGTCGGCGGCCGACCACATCTGCGGCGGCTGCGACGGGCGGCCGTCGTCCTCGGGCTGCTTCGACTTGCCCACCGTCTCCATCAGCTCGGAGATCGACTTGGGCTTGGCCTTGGGCGGTGGCGGCGCCACGTAGGCCGGCTTGGCCGCCGACGCAGGCGTGGGCGCGATCGGCGACTGCAGGATCGGATCGGGCGGTTCGTCGGCCGGCGGCACCCAGGCCGGGCGGTCGTCGCCGACGACGACGCCGGGCACCTCGACCGGCGGCGGCGGCTTGGGCGCGCCCGAGGGCAGCTTGGCCGGCGGGGGCGGCGGCAGCGGCTCGGCGGCGACGTTGAACGTGAGGTTGGGCGCCGTCTCGGGCGGCCGATCCTCGCCCCCGAACAGGTCGTCGTAGGGCATCAGCGCCGGAGGGTCTTCCTTCGGCGCTGCGGGCGGCGCGGGCGGCTTCGGCGCGGGAGCCGGGGCTGGCGACGGGGAGGAGGGCGGAGGCGGGGGCAGGGCCGACATCGACGTTTGCAGGGGATGTTGGAGGCGGACCGACTAGCGGTTCGAATGCCAGCCGGCGTCATCCGTCGGCGTGCTGCCCTTGCCGTGATGGTAGGGCTGCGCGTGGCGACCGTCATAGTAGATGCGGATGAGCAGCTCGGCGAGCACGCCGGTGAGCAAAAGTTGCAAACCGGCGATCACCATGAAGAACCCGAGGGTCAGCAGCGGCCGGCCGCCGATGGATTGGCCCAGGAAGAACTTCTGCACGCCCAGCCAGGCGAGGATCGCGCCCCCGACGCTGCCCGTGAACAGCCCGATGCCGCCGAAGAAATGGCCGGGGCGGGTGCCGTAGTTCAGGAAGAAGTGCATCGACAGCAGGTCGGTGATCACCCGGAAGGTGCGCGACAGGCCGTACTTGGACGTCCCGGCCACGCGGGCCCGGTGGTTCACCGGCACTTCGTCCATGCGCTGGGGCGACGTCACGGTCGCCAGCCAGGCCGGGATGAAGCGGTGCATCTCGCCGTACAGCCGCACCTCGCGCAGCACCGAGCCGCGGAAGGCCTTCAGGCTGCAGCCGAGGTCGTTGAACTGCAGCCCCGTGGACTTGCGGATCAGCGCGTTGGCGATGCGCGACGGGAACCTGCGCAGCCAGAAGCCGTCCTGCCGGTCCTTGCGCCAGCCGGCCACGAAGTCGAGGTCGGCCTGCAACAGGCGGGCGACCAGCTTGGGGATGTCGCGCGGGTCGTTCTGGAGGTCGCCGTCCATCGTGACGATGACGTCGCCGCGCGCGGCGTCGATGCCGGCCTGCATGGCCGCGGTCTGGCGGAAGTTGCGCCACAGGCGGATCACGCGGATGTGCGGGCCGATCGTGGCGCCGTGCTCTTCCAGCCGCTGCGGCGTGCCGTCGCGGCTGCCGTCGTCGACCACGATCAGCTCCCACGGGAACGGATAGGCCGCCAGCGCCGCGTGCACCTCGTCGAGCAGCGGGACGGCATTCTCGATCTCGTTGTACATGGGCACGACCACCGACAGCCGATGGAACGGCACGCCGTCGACGTCGAGCGCGCCGCGCACGCCGAAGGCCCTGCCCGGGTCGGCGGCGTGGGCACCGCCGTTCTCGACGACGGCGGCGGCCGGCACCGAGGGCAGGTAATGTTCTCCGCTGGAACTGGCGGTCATGACTTGCTTTCTGGCGCCCGCGGCGGGCGCACGATCAGGGAAAAGGCGAGCGCGGTGGCCAGCGCCACCACCAGCATCAGGGCGTGGACCGCCAAGGCGGCGCCGAAGATCAGGCGGTGATTGTCGGTGTTTGCGGCGGCGATCGGCGCGCCCGGGCCCGGCGCGGGCGTTTCGCGCACGTGGGCCTGCGTTCCGAGCGCGACGCCCGCCTCGTAGGTGCCCACGCCGGCGGGCGCCTGCAGCGGCAGCACGCCGGCGAGCTCCCCGCCGAGCGCGCCGCAGAAGCCGGCGCCCGGCGGCAGGTTCGCGAGCGAGGCGAGCAGCACGCCGACGATGCCGAGCTTGAGCATCCAGTTGGCGATCGCGAACCCCCACGCGGCCACGCCGCCGCGCGCCGCGCGGAACGCGGCCGCGACCTTGGCCACCAGGTGCCAGGCCCTGCGCGTGCGGGCGGACGCGTGGGCGCGCGCACGCGACCAGCGGGCATGGACATGGATGCGGCGCACCAGCGCGGGCAGCAGCAGCCGCAGCCACAGCAGGCTGGCGGTGGCGTCGCCCAGGCCGACGCCCCAGCGCCGGTGCAGCAGGAACGAGTAGCTCGCCTCGCCCGAGCGCATCGGCAGGATGTTGATGGCCGCGTTGTGCAGCAGCGTGACCTGGAGGCACTCGCGATAGCCCAGGCCGAGGGGCCGCAGCTTCCACAGCCATTCGGCGCGCAGTCGCCCGGCGCGCAGCGCGTAGGTGGCGCTCATGCCCAGCGTGGCGCCGACCCAGCCCGGCCACGGCACGGTGGCCACGCGCTCGGCCAGCAGGCGCCACGGCGTGAAGACCACCAGCACGGCCAGCAGCGCGACGCCGGCGGCGATGCTGGCGGCGGCGATCCAGCGGGTGCGGTTCATCGGGTCAATCGGGGAGCACCGCGCGACCGCTCGCGCGCGACCAGCGCACGGCGCCGGCCAGGGCCACCAGCGCCAGCACGTACTGCAATGGCGCGGCCAGCGGATAGCCGGGCAGCAGGTTGCGGGCCCACTTCCTCCCGGCGAGGCCGGTCGCCTCCAGCAGGCCCGGCGTGGCGGCGATGCAGAAGGCGCAGGCGAGCAGTCCGCCGGCCATCAGGCGTTGGCCGAGCGGCCTGGACAGCAGCCGCGTCATCGCGCCCACCGGCCAGGCATGCGGCGCGAGGCCGCCGAAGATCAGGCCGAGGCCGCCGCCCAGCAGCGCGTCGGCCGGCCAGTGCGCGCCGACCGCCAGGCGGGACAGCGCGATGCCGAACGCCAGCAGCGCGAGCAGCGCGATGCCGGCATTGGACGTGAGGACGCCGTCGACCGCGCCGCGCTCGCCGAAGCGGCGCCGCTCGGCCACCAGCACGGCCAGCATCGCGAAGGCCATCGCGCTGTGGCCCGAGGGCATCGAGCCCGCGCTCAGCGGCGTGCCGATCACGTTGAGATGCGCCGCGCCGAGCGCCAGGAAGGGCCGCGGCGAGGGCAGGTGGTGCTTGATCCAGCTGGCGGTCAGGCCGCCCAGCACGATGCCCCACAGCAGCTGCGCGACGCGTTCGGGCACCTCGTCGGCGCAGGCCGTCAGGTAGATGAAGGCCGACAGCGCGAGTCCCGCGACGCTCAGCGCCGACCAGGCGGCGGGCGCGTCGGGCCCGAACCGGTTGACGGCGTGGAACGCGGCCTCGTTGAGCGCGGCGTTCGCGTGCAGCGCCAGGCCGGCGGCGATCGCGAGCGCCCCGGCCGCCAGGACGCGCCAGTCCCAGGTCACCGCCTGCGGCGAAGGGGGCGTCGGCGGGGTGCGGGCGGCGGCGGACATGGGCGGCGATTGTATCGATGGCCGCTCGCGCCCCGGCTCGCGGGATGAGCCTGCCCGGCGCGAGAATGCGCTCGACAGGACCCCCAAGATGACCCGCACGAAGACGATCACGCTCGACCAGCTGCGCCGTTACGCCGTCGCGCGCACGCTGTTTCCGCCGACCACGCTGCAGAAGGCGATCGAGCGCCTGGGCTTCGTGCAGGCCGACCCGATCCGCGCCCCGGCGCGGGCCCAGGACCTCACGTTGCGACATCGCGTCAAGGACTATCGCGCCGGCGATCTCGAGCGCCGCTACCCGCGGCTGGCCGTCGAGGAGGACTGCCTCGTCAACTACGGCTTCGTGCCGCGCAGCCTGCTGCCGCTGATGCATCCACGCACGGCCAGGCGCGGCTGGGACGCCGCGACACAGCGCCGCGCCGACGAGCTGCTGGCCTTCGTGCGGGCGCGCGGCGCGACGCATCCGCGCGACGTGCAGGAGGTGTTCGACCACGGCCGCGTGCAGAGCTGGGGCGCCACCAACACGCTCAATGCGAGCACCGCGCTGCTGGACGGCATGCATTACCGCGGCCTGCTGCGCGTGAAGCGGCGCGAGAACGGCACGCGCGTGTACGAGGCGGTCGACCACCCGCCCGCCGACGAAGACCCCGCGGCGCGCCACGAGCGCGCGCGCCGGCTGCTGATGACCATCGTCGAGAAGTACGCACCGCTGCCGTCGGCCTCGCTCGGCTACCTCGCCCACCTGCTGCAGTACGGCGCGCCGCACCTGCACGGCGAGACGCGCACGCTGCTGGCGGAGCTGCGCGCCGAACTGCCGCAGGTGCGCATCGACGGCGTCACCTGGCTGTGGACGCCGGCCGAGGACCCGGCGTCGCGCAAGTGGCGGGTCGACGACGGACGCGCGCGCCTGCTCGCGCCGTTCGATCCGGTCGTCTGGGACCGCCGCCGCTTCGAGCTGCTGTGGGGCTGGACGTACAAGTTCGAGGCCTACACGCCGGCCGCCAGGCGCACGATGGGCCACTACGCGCTGCCGCTGCTGTACGGCGACCGCGCGATCGGCTGGGCCAATGCCACGCTGGTGGACAAGGCGCGCCTCGAGGTGCACGTCGGCTTCGCCGACAAGTCCTGGACGCGCGATCAGGCGCTCGCCGCCGCGATCGACGACGAACTGGCCCGCATGGCGGAATTCCTGCAGCTGGACCGTGGTGCCGCTACCAGGATCAAGCGCCCTCGAAAGTAGTGCAGAAGTTGGCGGGACGGCCGGTTGCGCGCGGCGCGGGCGTCCCCGAAGTAACAAAAAGAACGTCAAATGCAATTGCCGGCTCCCCCCGGGCCGCGGCGCTCGCGCCGTCCCTCGGGTCGCCGTACGAAGCAGTCCCAATACTCTGCGAGGCATGCATGGAAGGGTCGAATTTCAGTCGTTCAGCGGGCCGCAACGGGAGTTCCGACACTGGTCGGATCGCCGGCGCGCGTCCCAACGACGGCGCGGCGGCGGCCTCGGTGGCGCCCGCACTGAGCTCGGGCATCGCCGGCATCGCGCTGGCGGCACTGGAGGCGGAGCTGGCCTACCGCGGGCCGGAACGCCGCAGCGGCCCCGGCGCGGGCCTCGCCAAGCTGCTCGCCAGCGTGCTGGACGAGGTCGACTACGGCCTCGTGCTCATCGCCGCCGACGGCCACGTCGTGCACGCCAACCATGCCGCGCGGGTGGAACTCGCCGGCGCCAAGACGCTGCAGCTGGTCGGCCGCCGGCTGAGCGGCCGCTCGGCCGTCGACCAGCGCGCGCTCGACGAGGCGCTTGCCAGCGCCCGCGACGAGGGCAAGCGCCGCATGCTGGCGTTCGCGCCCGCCAATGTGCTGTCCGAAGGCAAGTCCTGCGACCTGTCGATCGTGCCCCTGCCGGCGCCGCTGTCGTCCAACCACAGCGGCCACGCGGTGCTGATCTCGCTGCCGCGCAGCCGCATCGCCGAGACGCTGTCGGTGGACGCGTACGCCCGCGAGCTGGGCCTGTCGCGCCGCGAGCAGCAGGTGCTGGCCGGCCTGTGCGAGGGCCTGCGCGTCAAGGAGATCGCGGCCAAGCTCGAGATCGGCGACGAGACCGTGCGCAGCCACGTCAAGCGGCTGAAGGCCAAGACCGGCTGCGCCGGCATCGTCGACATCGTCAACCAGGTGTCGCGCCTGCCGCCCATGGTCGGCGCGCTGCGCCAGGTGGCCGAGCTGCCGCCGATCGACGACCGTTCCTGAGCGCCGGCGGGCTTGAGGCCGCGTCCCCGCGGCCGATATAATCTGCGTCATTCCGAGGAGCGTTGCGAGGCCCGGCCGTCGATCACGGCTGCGATGCCCCAGGCTCGGAACCCCTTTTCAAAGGCAACCGCGCTCACCCGCTTCGCAGCACGCGAAGTTCCGGGTGAAGGTGCAAGGTCGCCTTTGCCTCGGCCTTCGCGCGGCGTGGCGGGTACTCAACGGAGAACCCGAATGAATGCAGCACTGACCCCCCTCCCGACCGACGCCTACGCCGTCGCCGACCTGGGCCTGGCCGCCTGGGGCCGCAAGGAAATCGCCATCGCCGAGAGCGAGATGCCCGCGCTGATGGCCATGCGCGCCGAGTACGGCAGCTCGCTCAAGGGCGCCCGCATCGCCGGCAGCCTGCACATGACCATCCAGACGGCCGTGCTGGTCGAGACGCTGCAGGCGCTCGGCGCGCAGGTGCGCTGGGCGTCGTGCAACATCTTCTCGACGCAGGACCACGCCGCCGCCGCGCTCGTGGCCCAGGGCACGCCGGTGTTCGCGTACAAGGGCGAGACGCTGAAGGACTACTGGGACTACACGCACCGCATCTTCGAGTTCGGCGCCAAGGGCAGCGACGGCGAAGGCCCGAACATGATCCTGGACGACGGCGGCGACGCGACGCTGCTGATGCACCTGGGCCAGCGCGCCGAGAAGGACCTCTCCGTCGTCGCCAGCCCCACCAGCGAGGAAGAGCGCGAGCTGTTCGCCGCGATCAAGGCCAAGCTGGCCGTCGACCCGACCTGGTACACGCGCAAGAGCGCCCAGATCATCGGCGTGACCGAGGAGACGACCACCGGCGTGCACCGCCTGGCCGAGATGTCGGCCAAGGGCACGCTGCTGTTCCGCGCCATCAACGTCAACGACTCCGTCACCAAGAGCAAGTTCGACAACCTGTACGGCTGCCGCGAGTCGCTGGTCGACGGCATCAAGCGCGCCACCGACGTGATGGTGGCCGGCAAGATCGCGGTCGTGGCCGGCTACGGCGACGTCGGCAAGGGCTCGGCCCAGGCGCTGCGCGCGCTGTCGGCCCAGGTCTGGGTGACCGAGATCGACCCGATCAACGCGCTGCAGGCCGCGATGGAAGGCTACCGCGTGGTCACGATGGACGACGCGGCCGCGCACGGCGACATCTTCGTCACCTGCACCGGCAACAAGAACGT
>JAEKKH010000253.1 GCA_019510465.1 Burkholderiales bacterium | reverse complement strand
GCGCGTGTGGGCGTGTCCGTGCCGTCGATGAGCGTGGCGTGCCGGAAGAGCACCCGCTCGCCGTCCGACGGCGGTGCGAATGGAGTCGGCGCAGCGGCGCGCGCGAGCGTCGATGCGGCGATGGCGATCGCCGCGGCCACCATTCGCCGGGCACCGGCCTGCGGTCCCGCGGGCCGGATCCTCCGTCGGGCCTGAATGTCGTCGTGCACGTCTCGCCCCCTGGATGATGGCTCGTGAAGTATGCCGTCATCGAGGTTGCGTGGTCGCCAGCGGAGTGGCGCGGCACCGATCGGTGCTGTCCTCCGCGCGCTCGATGGCCTCGCCTTCGGCGGACGCCAGCGCGCCTGGGTGCGCGAGCTCGACCCGCATCGTCTCCATCGGCGGACGGGCTCTCCTCACTCGGCCGCGTCGAGCTCCCGATGCCGCAGGAGCGTGGTGACACTGTCCGAGAAGCGCTGCGCCAGCGTCTCGGCCATGAACACCGAGCGGTGCTGGCCGCCGGTGCAGCCGATCGCCACGGTGAGGTAGCTGCGCTGGTCGTCGGCGAAGTTGGGCAGCCAGCGGCGCAGGAAGGCCTCGATCTGGTCGAGCATCTCCATCACCTCGGGCTGCTCGCGCAGGTAGGTGGCCACCTCGACGTCGCGGCCGTTGAGCGGGCGCAGTTCGCGCAGGTAGTAGGGGTTGGGCAGCACGCGCACGTCGTAGACCATGTCGGCGTCGAGCGGCACGCCGCGCTTGAACGCGAACGATTCGAAGACGAGCGACAGGTTGTGCGACTTCGCGCCCACGAGGTCGCGGATCCACTGGCGCAGCTGGATCGGGCGCAGCTGGCTGGTGTCGAGGATGGTGGAGCGCACGCGGATCGTGGCCAGCAGCTGGCGTTCGAGCTCGATGGCCTCGATCAGCGCGCGGTGGGTGTCGGTGCCGAACTGGCCCTTGGACAGCGGGTGCGGGCGGCGCGTCTCCGAGAAGCGGCGCACCAGCGTGTCGGTGCTGGAATCGAGGAACACGGAGCGCACCTTCACGCCCTCGTTCATCAGCTTCTCGAGCAGCGGCACGAGGCGCGGCAGCGAGCCGGCGGTGCGCACGTCGACGGCCACGGCCACGCGGCGCACCGCGCGCTCGCTCTCGAGCCGCAGGAATTCCGGCAGCAGCTCCGGGGGCAGGTTGTCGACGCAGAAGAAGCCGGCGTCCTCCAGCGCGTGCAGCGCGACGGACTTGCCCGAGCCCGAGATGCCGGTGATCAGGATGATCTCGCGCGTGCCGTCCAGGCCGTTGGCGGGACCCTCGGACTGCGTGCCCGGGACATGTTGGTCGGAGCCGGAGCTCATGGCCATTCCTTGCTGAAGATGAGACGGGACGCGGCCATCAGCGCGCGCCCGGACGGCTGCGCGGCGCCGGCGCGGCGGCATGGCCGGCACCGTCGACCGCCACGGCCTGGGCGATCAGTTCCTGCGCATGGGCGAGGCTGGTGCCGGAGCTGCGCTCGCCGCCCAGCATGCGCGCCACCTCGGCGACGCGCGCTTCGCCCGACAACGGCGTGACCTGGCTGGTGGTCTGGCCGGCGACGCTGCGCTTGGCGACGACGAAGTGATGGTCGCCGCAGGCCGCGACCTGCGGCAGGTGCGTGACGGCCATGACCTGCACGTGCCGTCCGAGGCGCTTCATCAGGCGGCCGACCGAATCGGCCACGGTGCCACCCACGCCCGAGTCGATCTCGTCGAAGATCAGCGTGCCCACCGCCGGCGACGCGACGCGCGACGCCGCCGTACCGTCGCTGCCGGCCGACGACTGCGCCGCCGTCACCGCGATGGCCAGCGCCAGGCGCGACAGCTCGCCGCCGGACGCCACCTTGGCCAGCGGCCGCGGCGTACTGCCCGCATGGCCGGCCACGAGGAACTCCACCGTCTCCGCGCCGTAGGACTGTGGCGACTCCTGCTTGACCAGCGCGACATCGAAGCGCCCGCCCGCCATGCCCAGCTGCTGCATCGCCTCGGTGATGCGCGCGCCCATCTGCGGCGCGGCCTGCGCGCGGCGCGCGCTCACGCGCCTGGCCTCGGTGCGCCATCGCGCGAGCGCGTCGTCGACCTTCTTCTGCTGCCCGGCCAGATCGGCGGCGGCGTCGAGCGCGGCCAGCGCCGTCTTCCACTCGTCCCACAGCGCGGGCAGGTCCTCCGGCGAACGGCGGAACCGGCGCGCCAGGCTCATCCACGACGACATGCGGTCGTCGAGCTCGGCCAGGCGCTGCGGGTCGAGATCGGCACGATTGAGATAGCTCGAGAGACTGTGCGCGGCGTCCTGCAGCTGCAGCTCGGCGCCGTCGAGCGCTTCGATGACCGGCGCCAGCGCGGCGTCGTAGTCGGCGACCTCGCGCAGCGCGCCGGCCGCGCGCGACACCAGCTTCAACGCATTCATCTCGCCCTCGGACACGTCTTCCAGCGCCTGCTGCGAGCCCGCCATCAGCGCCTGCGCATGCGACAGCCGGCCGTGCTCGGCGGTGATGGCCTGCCATTCGTCGTCGGACGGCGCGAGGCGCTCCACCTCCTGCAGCTGCCACGCCAGGCGCTCGCGTTCGTTGTCGAGCTCGCCCTGGCGCTCGCGCGCGCTCGCGAGCGCCGCGGTGGCCTGGGCCCAGGCCGCGTGCGCGGCGGCCACCGGCGCGGCGTCGATGCCGGCCTGCTCGTCGAGCAGCGCGCGCACCGCGGCGGGGCGCGTCAGGCTCTGCCAGGCGTGCTGGCCGTGGATGTCGATCAGGTGGTCGGCCACCTCGCGCAGCTGCACCAGCGTGGCGGCGCTGCCGTTGACGAACGCGCGGCTCTTGCCCTGGGCATCGACCACGCGTCGCAGCAGCAGCGTCTCGTCGACGGCGAAGCCGGCCTCGTCGAGCCAGCCGGCCAGGGAGGGCGGCGAATCGAACTCGGCCGCGATCTCGCTGCGGGCGCAGCCCTCGCGCACGACGCTCGCCTCGGCGCGCGCGCCGAGCGCGAGCTGCAGCGCGTCGACCAGGATGGACTTGCCGGCGCCGGTCTCGCCGGTGAGCACGGAAAAGCCGGCGCCGAACTCGAGGTCGAGCGCATCGACGATGACGAAGTCTTTCAGCAACAGGCGGCGCAGCATGGGATCAAGGGCGGATGAGATGGCTTGCGAGCATGCGTGGCGACAGGCTCATGCCGTGAGCCGATGGGTGAAAGCTTCCCGGCGCCGCCGGGCCGTCCGCGGCCGGCCCCGCTGGGACACGGAGCGCGCGCGAAGCCTCCCCTCCTGGGGACAGCGACCGTGGGGCTTCATGTGTTGCCTTCGTGCCAGTGCAGCTTGTGCCGCAGCGTGGCGTAGTAGCTCCAGCCGCGCGGGTGCAGGAAGCGCGCCTTGTGCGCGGAGCGCTGCATGCGCACGATGTCGCCCACCAGCATGCTGGCCAGCCCGTGCATGTCGAAATTGGCGCTGGCCTCCTTGCCCTGCACCAGTTCGAGCAGCACCTCCTGGTCGTCGGGCAGCACGATGGGCCGGTTCGAGAGCGTGTGCGACGCCACCGGCACCATCGTCCAGCCGCCGATGCCGGGGTGGAGGATGGGGCCGCCCGCCGACAGCGCGTAGGCGGTGGAGCCGGTGGGCGAGGCCACGATGACGCCGTCGGAACGGATGTTGGCCACGTGGTCGGCACCCACCGACACCCGCACCTCGATCATGCTGGACGTGCTGCTGCGCAGCACGACGTCGTTCAGCGCGAAGCCCTGGAAGATCTGTTCGCCGTCGCGCCAGACGCCGCCCTCGATCATGGGGCGGCTCTCGGCCTCGTAGTCGCCCTGGACGATGGGCGCCAGCGACTCGCGCCAGCTGGTGGCGGGAATGTCGGTGATGAAGCCGAGCCGGCCCTGGTTGATGCCCACCAGGGGGATGCCGTGGCGCGCGAGCTCGCGGCCGATGCCCAGCATGGTGCCGTCGCCCCCGACCACCACCGCCAGGTCGCAGACCTGGGCCAGCTCGTCGATGCGCATGGCGCCGAAGTCGAGCCAGTCGGTGTTCATCGCGGTGTCGTGATCGACCGACACCTCCACGCCCGCCCGCACCAGGAACTGCGCGATCTCCTCCAGGATGGGCCGCGCGCCCTGGGCCTGGTACTTGCCGAACAGCGCGACGTGGCGGAAGGGGGTGGACATGCGACGAATTACACCACAGCACCCTCGTGGAAAGGGGCGCTTCCACCCCCTGAAAGCGCCTGTTCGGCGAGGGGAGCCGGGCGCGCGCGGCCGCTTCGCGGAACCCGCGAACCGGCGGCCGCCGGCGATGTCCGCGCGTGGCTGGCCCGCGTGTCTGGCCGCACGGCCGCCGCGGCTTTCCGGCCGCTCCCCGCGTCGACCCCGCCAGCGTGAAATCCTCGATTCCATCGACCCGGCAGCCCGCACCCCATCTCCGTACAATCGACCCATGCTCGACGAGCGCGCCAAGACACTGCTGAAGACCCTGGTCGAACGCTATATCGCCGACGGCCAGCCGGTGGGTTCGCGCACGCTGTCGCGCGCCTCCGGGCTGGAGCTGTCGCCGGCCACCATCCGAAACGTGATGGCCGACCTGGAGGACCTGGGCCTGATCGTCAGCCCCCACACCTCGGCCGGCCGCGTGCCCACGCCGCGCGGCTACCGGCTGTTCGTCGACACCATGCTCACCGCGCGCCCCGTCGACGCCGACGCCGCGCTGGGGCTGCTGCTCGCCGAGATCGGCGGCCCGCGCGAGCTGCAGCCCGACCAGCCCCAGCGCGTCATCGCGCAGGCCGCGGCTATGCTGTCCAACCTGTCCAGCTTCGTGGGCGTCATCACCGCGCCGCGCCGCGCCGGCGTGTTCCGCCACATCGAGTTCCTGCGCCTGGGCGAGCGCCGCGTGCTGGTGATCCTGGTGGCGCAGGACGGCGACGTGCAGAACCGCGTCATCATCACCGCCAGCGACTACACGCAGACGCAGCTGATCGAAGCGACGAACTTCCTGAACCAGCACTACGCCGGCCTGTCGATCGACGACGTGCGCGAGCGCCTGAAGACCGAGGTCGAGGCGCTCAGCGCGGACATCGCCACGCTGATGCGCGCCGCGGTGCAGGCCGGCAGCGACGCCATCGCCGAGAGCGACGAGCAGGTCGTCGTCGCCGGCGAGCGCAATCTGCTGGGCGTGCAGGACCTGCACCACGACATGCGCAGCCTGCGCGACATGTTCGACGTCTTCGAGCAGAAGACCCAGCTGATGCGCCTGCTCGAAGGCTCCAGCCGCGCCGAGGGCGTGCGCATCTTCATCGGCGGCGAGAGCCGCGTGGTGCCGTTCGAGGCGCTGTCGGTGGTGTCGTCGCCCTACGAGGTCGACGGCCAGGTGGTCGGCACCCTCGGGGTGATCGGGCCCACGCGCATGCCCTACGACCGCATGATCCAGATCGTCGACATCACGGCCAAGCTGGTGGGCAACGCGCTGTCGCAGCGCTGAGCGGGGAATCGCTGCTCGCGTGGTCGTCGGCGAAGTCGCCAGCTCCACGAACATGGGCACCTGAACCCCGCCATGCGGTCATGCTGCGCGGAGCGGCAGGATCCCCGAACCGGGACGAATCGCCCTCAGCGGGATCCGATCGCCCCGGCGCCCGCGCGTCACGCGCGTGCGCCCGCGGGCCCCTCACAGCACCGACGTGATCACCTTGATCGGCGAACTGCCCGTCAGCATCGCCACGCCCGCGGCCGCGCCGGCCACGGTCGTCGCGGAGCCGAGCGCGGCCTGCGTGACGTCCGCGACGTCCGAGGCGATCGCCGCC
>JAEKKH010000040.1 GCA_019510465.1 Burkholderiales bacterium | reverse complement strand
CCTCCGCCTGACGGCTGCGCTGCGAGCTCCCTACGGACGGCCGGGCGTACGCATCAGGCAATCCTCCGCCTGACGGCTCCGGTGCGAGCTCCCTACGGAACGGCCGGGCGTACGCTCACACTCGGCGCTCCGGCAACGCGCGTGCCCCGGCGTCGAGGCCGACGCCTGGACAGTCTCGCAGATCCGCCGGCTCAGCGTCCTGCGTCGGGCAGCTCGATCTTGACCTCGAGCACTTCCAGGTCGTCCTGGCGCTCCAGATGGACCTTGATGTCCTCGGGATTCACCGACACGTACTTGGAGATCACCGCGATCAGCTCGCGCTGCAACGCCGGCAGGTAGTCCGCCTTCGAGCGGCCGCCGCGTTCGTGCGCGAGGATGATCTGCAGGCGTTCCTTGGCGACGCTGGCCGTCTTCTTCTTTTCGCCGAGCAGGAAGGAGAACAGGGACATCACTGCTTGCCTCCGAAGATCCGCTTGAAGAAGCCGGGCTTGACGTGGTCCACGAAGCGCATCGGCCTGTCCTCTCCGAGGAAGCGCGCGACGAGATCCTGGTAGGCCTCGGCCACATCCGAGTCCTTCAGGTGGATGGCCGGCGTGCCCTGGTTGGAGGCCTGCAGCACGCTTTCCGATTCGGGGATCACGCCCATCAGCGGGATGCGCAGGATCTCCTGGATGTCCGACACCGACAGCATCTGGCCGTCCTCGACGCGCGCGGGGTTGTAGCGCGTGATGACCAGGTGCTCCTTGATCGGCTCGGCGCCCTCGATCGCCCGCTTGGTCTTGCTGCCCAGCATGCCGATGATGCGGTCGGAATCGCGCACCGACGAGACTTCGGGGTTGGTCACGACCAGCGCCTCGTCGGCGAAGTGCATCGCCAGCAGCGCGCCGGTCTCGATGCCCGCGGGCGAGTCGCACACGATGTACTCGAAGCCCATCTCGCGCAGCTCGTTCAGCACGCGCTCGACGCCTTCCTTGGTCAGCGCGTCCTTGTCGCGCGTCTGCGAGGCCGGCAGCACGAACAGGTTCTCGCACTGCTTGTCCTTGATCAGCGTCTGGTGCAGGTTGGCCTCGTCGTTGATCACGTTGATCAGGTCGTACACCACGCGGCGCTCGCAGCCCATGATGAGATCGAGGTTGCGCAGGCCGACGTCGAAGTCGATGACCGCGGTCTTGTGCCCGCGCAGCGCGAGGCCCGACGAGAAGCTGGCGCTGGTGGTGGTCTTGCCGACCCCGCCCTTGCCGGAGGTGACGACGACGATCTTTGCCATGAATTGGATCCTGGGAGTTAGAGCTTGAGGGGAGTCATGACGAGGACGCCGTCGACGAGCCGCACCTGCGCGGGCTTGCCGGCGACGTCCTTGGGCAACGGCGTCTCCGTGGTGCGGTAGACGCCGGCGATGGCGATCAGTTCGGGTTCGAGGCAGGTGGTGAAGATGCGCGCCTCGGTGTTGCCGCGCGAACCGGCGATGACCTTGCCCCGCAGCGGGCCATAGACGTGGACGTGGCCGTCGGCCAGCACCTCGGCGCCCGCGTTGACGGCCGCGTGCACGACCAGGTCGCCGCCCTTGGCATAGGCCTGCTGGCCCGAGCGCAGCGGCTTGTCGACGATCATCGTCGGCACCGTCACCGGCAGCTCGCGCACGACCTCGCGGATCACCTCGCGCTCCACCTCGATCGTGCGCGGCTTGGGCGGCGGCGCGGCCTCGGGCGCGGCGGGCAGGCCGGCCTCCAGCGCGTCGGCCATCTGCTGCGCGTTGCCGCCGGTCACCATCGCCGGGCGCATGCGGTGCCGGCGCAGCGCGGCCGTGATGTCCGCGAACGCGAGCGGCTGCGGCGCGTCCCGCAGCGGCGCCAGATCGATGACGATCGGGTCGTCGTCGAAGAAATTCGGCGTCTCGCCCAGCTTGCGCTGCAATTCCTCCGCGAGGATGGCCACGTCGGCCTGGTGCAGCACCACGGTGACCAGCGGCAGGCTGGTGTCCTTCAGTTCGAACGCAAACGGTGTCACTGTCGAGTCGGCGGGGAGGGACGCCGGAACGCGCAAAGCGGCGAAGTTTACCGGGTCGGCATGTCCCGCCTGTAACCGCCGGGGTCGTCGCGCTTGCGCCATGATGCGGGCCCATGAAGAAAACGCCTCCCGCCCCGCCCGCGCCGGCGCCCGCCACCAAGCCCGAGCGCTGGCGCATCGACGCCGGCGACGCCGACGTCGCCACGCTCGTGATTCCCGCCGACTCGCTGCGCCTGCGCCGCTTCGAGATCGACTGCCGCTTCGTCGTCATGCGGCTGTCCGACGGCGCGACGCACGGCATGCGCGTCGACGTCGACGGCGATCTCGAGTGGACGCGCCAGGCGCCCACCGAGAATCCCGGCCACACCGATTCGATGGACTACCACTTCCGCCGCGAGCTGGCCGTGGGCCAGGCGCTGCGCATCGTCGTGAAGACGCAGGCGAAGCAGGCGCGCCGCGTGGCGCTGACCATCGAGGCCGACGAGGCCTGATGCCGCGAGCCACTGTCGCAGGCGCGCGTCGCCCGCGCGAGAACAAGCGCACGCTTCGCGCGAAGACAGGTTGACGCAAGCCGGCCTGCGCGGAGCGCCATCGAGAATCCGACCCACGTCGCGCAGGGAGGCCTTGCCGCGATGAGGCCGGCACCCCGTCGGCCGGAGACGCCCCGCGGCGCTCCACGGACCCATCAAGAACAGTGGACCCCTACATGAAGATTCGCCTCGTCGCGGCCGCCCTCGTGGCCGCCCTCGCCCCCGTCCTGTCGCATGCGCAGGATGCCGCCTCGACCTCGCCCGTCTCCGTGCACCCGATGCTCGGCTTCATGGGCACCTTCGGCGGCGACAAGCTGGTCGACGTCCTCTACACGGACGGCACGACGTCGGCGGTCACCGCCGGTGGCACCGTCTACCTGTACGGCGGCGCCGAGCTGCGCACCACGAGCCTGCCCCTGCCGCTGTCGGTCAAGGCCACCGTCGGCTACCACGTCGGCAGCGCTGGCGGCAGCAACGGCGACTACCGCTTCGAGCGCATCCCGTTCGAGCTGCTGGGCGAAGTCGACGTGATCCCGAATCGCCTGCGCCTGGGCGGCGGCCTGCGCTACGACACCGGCGTCAACCTGAGCAGCCACGGCGTCGTCGCCGCGCCGGCCACCAAGTTCAAGGATGCCGCCGGCGGCGTCTTTCAGGCCGAATGGATGCTGGGCAACAACTTCAGCATCGTCGGCCGCTACGTCGGCATCCGCTATCGCTTCGACGACAGCGGCACCGGCAAGCAGTACCACGCCAACGGCAACCAGGGCGGCATCGGCATCAACTGGTACCTGTAAGCAGCGGTCGGATCGACCCTCGAGGGCCTGCACGTCGCAGGCCCTCCTGCATGGGGGAGCCCGATCGTGGCCGCGCCCGCGTTCGGCGCCGGACGGCGGTCCGCCGACAGCACGGCCTGCGGCAGCTTCGCGACGCGCCGAGCCCCGGGCGCGCCGAGTGCCGTATCCTGCGGCCATGGACGAACCCGACACCAAGCCCAAGCCGTTCTCGATGATCCGCGAATTCCACCTCGCGGACTGGTTCACGCTCGCCAATGCCTTCTGCGGCGTCGGCGCGCTGTTTGCCGTGATGACGTTCCTGCAGACCGGCGACGTCCGGCACATCTACTTCGCGTGCGGCCTCATCCCGGCCGCGCTCGTGTTCGACGTGCTCGATGGCCGCATCGCGCGCTGGCGCCAGAAGAGCTCCGAGCTCGGCCGCGAACTCGATTCGCTCGCCGACGTCATCTCCTTCGGCGTCGCTCCCGCCGCGATCGCCTACGGCTGCGGCATGCAGGGCCTGTGGGATCGCGTCGTGCTCGTGTTCTTCGTCGTGTGCGGCGTCTCGCGCCTGGCGCGCTACAACATCACCGCCGTCAAGCTGTCCGGGGGCGGCGACAAGGTGAAGTACTTCGAGGGCACCCCCATCCCGACCTCGCTGCTGCTGGTGATCGTGCTGTGGATCGCCGCGCTGCAGGGCAGCGTCGGCGAGGCGCTGTGGGGCGGCGCGCTGCACCTGGGCGGCTTCCGCCTGCATCCGCTGGTGCTGATGTTCGCGCTGTCGGGCTCGCTGATGATCTCGCGCATCCGCATCCCGAAATTGTGAGCCCCACGGTCGCTGTCCCCCGGAGGGGAGGCTTCGCGCGCGCTCGCTGCCCCCGAGGGGCCGGCCGCGAGCGGCCCGGCGAGGCCGGATCCGCCGCTCCCTCTGACCTCGCCTGAGACGCGCGAGCGGCAGCGCCGATCGCCAGCGCGGCATCACCCATGAAATGCCACGGCGGACCGGAATGGAAGGCAATGCCCATATAAATTGCTCGCAATTGAATTGTGCGCTAAAGTTCATCCCATGCCTCGCGCCACCCCGCCCTCCACCGCAGCCGACGCCCGTGCCGACGCGTGGCTCGCGCTCGACAAGCAGCTGTGCTTCGCGCTGTACTCGGCGTCGCTGGCGATGACCAAGGTCTACAAGCCGCTGCTCGCGCCGCTGGGCCTCACGTACCCGCAGTACCTCGTGATGCTGGCGCTGTGGGAGCACGACGGCCAGTCGGTCAGCGCGCTGGGCGACAAGCTCGCGCTCGATTCCGGCACGCTCACGCCGCTGCTCAAGCGCCTGCAGGCGCAGGGCCGCATCAGCCGCGAGCGCGACGCGCAGGACGAACGCCGCGTCATCGTGCGGCTGACGCCCGCCGGCCGCCAGCTGAAGGTCGAGGCGCGCCGCATCCCGCGCGAGATCGGACGCGCCTCGGGCTGCGAGCTGTCCGAGATCACGGACCTCACCCGCCAACTCACTGCGGTGCGCGACGCGCTGACCAGGCAAGCCGAGCACTGACGCTTTCCCCTTGGCGCGAAACCTCGCGCCCCACCCGCCCTGCCCAACCCAAGGAGCACACCATGGCCTCTCCCGAACAGATCCTGTACACCGGCACCGCCACCGCCACCGGCGGCCGCGCCGGCACCGCCAAGTCCTCGGACGGCGTCCTGAGCGTCACGTTGACCACGCCGAAGGAGCTGGGCGGCGACGGCGCCCCCGGCACGAACCCCGAGCAGATGTTCGCGGCCGGCTACTCGGCCTGCTTCATCGGCGCGATGAAGGCGGTGGCGTCGGGCCGGACCGGCCAGCCCAAGATCGCCCTGCCGGCCGACGTGTCGATCACGTCCGACGTCGGCATCGGCCCGATCCCCGGCGGGTTCGGCATCAAGGTCGACATGCGCATCTCGGTCCCGGGCCTGGACAAGGCCGCCGCCGAGGCGCTGGTCGCCGCCGCGCACCAGGTGTGCCCGTACTCGAACGCCACCCGCGGCAACATCGACGTGTCCCTGACGGTCGTCTGACCACGCGGTCGCGGCCCCTCCGAGGGGCAGCGCCGGAAGTCAACCGACAGGCCCGCCGAGCGCGGGCCTGCCGCGTCCGGCGTCCGGCGTCCGGCGTCCGGCGCAGGCGTCGACAGTGGCGCGTCCCCTATCATGCGGCGGTGCACAACCGCCCCCTGCTCCTCGCATCGACGCTCTCCGCCGCGCTCGTCGGCGGCGCGCTCGTCCATGGGCTGGACCACGGCGCGGCGAAGGCGGCGCCACCTGCACGGCCGGCCGTGGCGGATTCGCCGATGGCCGATGCGCGTCCCCAGCCCACCGTGCCGCCTTCGGCCCTGGTTGCAGCGCCGCCGCCCGCACCGGCCGCGACGCGGCCGTCCAGCCGCTTCGAATCGCTGTCGCAGAAGGTCGACCGCCTGGGGCGCTCGCCCGACCCGGTCGACGCGTTCGCCGCCTACCAGCTCGTCACCGCCTGCGTGTGGGCGCGCGACCACGAGGGCTGGATGGCGCACCACATCCTGCCCGGCGACCGCGCGCTGCTGCCGACGCCGCAGCAGGCCTGCGGCGACATCGCGTCCGACCAGGTCCAGAGCCGCCTGCGCTGGCTCGAGCGCGCCGCGCTCGCGGGCGTGCACCATGCCGCCACCGAGATGCTGCGCGAGGGACCGGACGGCCTGGGCCCGAGCAACTCCGACATCGACGCGCCCGAGAACGCGTCATGGAAGCTGCGCGTCGGGGCCGCGCTCGATGCGGGCGTGCGCACCTGCGACCCCGACTCGCTGGAGAGCCGCATCAACGCCTACGAGAGCGGCCAGGGCGTCGCGCCCGACCGCGCCATGGCGCTCACCTACTGGGTGGCCTACATGGAATGCCGCCAGCGCCTGGTCGGCCAGCCCGGCTCGATCCTGTCCAACGCCGACAGCGTCACCCAGCGCATGGGCCGCTCGCTGACGGCCGACCAGGTCGCCCAGGCCATGGCCGCCGGCCACGCGCTGGCGCGCGACGCGCGGCCGCTGCCCGGCGACCGGTGACCCGCTTCAGCGCACGTCGGCGAGCAGGGCGAGCTGCAACTCCACCCGCGCCTGCACGGCGCTGAGCTCGCCGGCGGCGTCGGCGTCGTCCGCGCCGCGCGGCAGCACCGGGCCGAACACGCAGCGGCTCGCGCGCGTGACGCGCACGCCCTCGCCGCGCGCACGGGCGATCGCGGCCTCCATGCGGGCCGACACGGTGCCATGGCCGGTGCCCGCGACCACGATCCCGGCCGTGCCGGCGATGACGGCGTCGTCGACGATGCGGCCGTCCGCCCCCGCGTGGTTCATCACGATCTCCACGCGCGGCCAGGCCGACGGCGCCGCCGCGATGCGCTCGAGGCCCAGCGCCTCGCCCCCGGGCCAGGCGCGGAACACGCGCATCGCGCCGCCCTCGAGCCGCGCGATGGGACCGCAGTCGCTGCCGGCGAACGCGCTGGTCTGCAGCGTGTGCACCTTGCGCAGTCCGACAGCGCCCCACACGGCGCCTGCGAAGACGACGCTGACGCCGCGCACGCCCGGCGCCGCGGCCACGCCCACGGCGTCCAGCAGGTTGGCCGGGCCGTCGGCCGACAGCGCGCTGGCCGGGCGCATCGCCGCGGTCAGCACCACCGGCTTGGCCGGCGCGAGCACGCGGTGCAGGAAATACGCGGTCTCCTCCAGCGTGTCGGTGCCGTGCGTGACGACGATGCCGGCGACCTCGGGCCGCGCGAGGTGGTGCGCCACGCGCCGCGCGAGGCGCTGCCAGGTGGCCTCGTCCATGTCCTTGCTGTCGATCGCGGCGACCGACTCCGACTCGAGGCGGTGTCCGGCCAGCGCCGGCACGCCCGCCACGAGGGCGTCGACGCCCAGCGCCCCGGCGCGGTAGCCGGTGGTGTCGGTGGCGAGCGCGGCGGTGCCGGCGATCGTCCCGCCCGTGGCGAGGATCACGACGAGCGGCTTGGGGCTTTGCATTCTTGGCAACCTTGGATAAAAATACAGACCTGTATGAACAACCAGATGCCGGCCGCGGGACGCGAGTCTCCTGACGGACAGGACGCCATGGAAGTCGAATCTCCCAAGCTCACCGCGCGCCAGCAGCAGATCCTCGACCTGGTGCAAAGCGCGATCGAACGCACCGGTGCGCCCCCCACGCGCGCCGAGATCGCCAACGAACTCGGCTTCCGCTCGGCCAACGCGGCCGAGGAGCACCTCCAGGCCCTGGCGCGCAAGGGCGTCATCGAACTGGTGGGCGGCACCTCGCGCGGCATCCGGCTGAAGTCTGACACATTGCGCGCCGTCAACGAGGCGCGCGGGCGCCAGTTCTCGCTGCCGCTGCCCAGCCTGTCCCAGCTCACGCTGCCGCTGGTGGGCCGCGTGGCCGCGGGCTCGCCCATCCTCGCGCAGGAACACGTCGAGCAGACCTACCTGCTCGAGGCCTCGATGTTCCCGCGCCGGCCCGACTACCTGCTCAAGGTCAAGGGCATGAGCATGCGCGACGCCGGCATCATCGACGGCGACCTGCTGGCCGTGCAGAAGTCCCGCGAGGCGCGCAACGGCCAGATCGTCGTCGCCCGCCTGGGCGACGAGGTCACCGTCAAGCGCTTCCGCCGCACCCGCACGACGATCGAGCTGCTGCCGGAGAACCCCGATTTCCAGCCCATCATCGTGCCGTTCGGCGACGTCGACTTCGAGCTCGAGGGCATCGCCGTCGGCCTCGTGCGCAACAACATGATGAGCTGAGCATGGCCGCCGGCTCGCCGAGTCCGACCCCGCGCCGCGCGTGCCTCACGCGCGCGCGGCGCTGAACGGCCGGCCGTGGGCAGCGCCCCGCGCTCGCCCGGCCGCACGGCCATCAAGTCGCCCAAGGCCGCGACGGCCGAGGAGTGCCTGGCGCTCGAGCAGTTGCCCAACGTCGGCCCGGCCATGGCCGCCGACCTGCGGCTGCTGGGCATCCTCGCGCCGCAGGCGCTGAAGGGTCGCGACGCCCTGCAGCTCTACCGCGCCCTGTGCGCGGCGACCGGCCAGCGCCATGACCCGTGCGTGCTGGACACCCTGCTGGCCATCGTCGACTTCATGGAGGGCGCCCCGCCGGCGCCATGGTGGGCCTACACGCCGCGGCGCAAGGCGATGGTCGGCCAGCTGCGCGACTGAAGCACCGCGCGGCCGGCGTGCCGCGATCCCGCGATCCCGCGATCCCACGGTCGCCGGTCGAGCCGTCAAGGCCCGAGGCCACATGCCCCGCGTTCAGGCCTGGTAGTGCTCGTCCCAGCTGCCGGCCACCGCCCAGCCGAAATGGCGGATGCCGCGCTCGAGCGCGCCGCTGAGCTTGCCGACGACCTCGATCGGCAGGTTCGTCTCCACCAGGGACGGCTGCAGGATCACCAGGGGCCGGTCCCCGCGCGCCGGACGGAACGGGAACGCGACCGCGAGCCGCGCCGGCTGCGGCCCGTAGCTCGCCCCCATGACGATCACCGCGTCGACCTTCTCGCCGGCATGCTCGGCGTAGCCCGGGTAGCTGGCGACCTGCCACGCCTCGTCGTCGGGGTTGTCCTCCAGCAGGTGGAAGCAATGGGCGACGGCCTGCTTCAGGTCGATGCGCTCCAGGGGCCGCAGGCTTGTCGGCGCCTTGCCGGTGACCAGCGCCGGCCACACGCCCTGGCCGTCGGCGGCCATCATCATGTTCCACGAGCCGAGGCGGCCGATCGTGAACATCGTGGTGAACCAGATGGGCGGGCCGTCGTGGCCGAGCTGCGAGAGCACGCTCGCGACGTAGTTCGCCGGCGCCATCACGGCGTCCTCGCCGAGCAAGCGGGCCTCCAGCCACTCGAGCGGCCGGAAGACGGCGGCGTTCGCCGGCGCATCGACCACCAGGCGGTTCGCCGGCGAATCGTCCAGCACGACGCCCGGCGGCAGGGCGCGCCGCGCCGAGTCGAGGTCATGCCATTGCAACTGCGCATGCGAGACGCGCCGGGCAAATTCCATCAGGTAGAAGACGATGAGCGACTCGAAGTTGCGTCCGGGCACCGTGTCGAGCTGGGCACGCGTCGGCCTGGCGCGTTCGCGGATCTGCGACAGCAGCGCGTCCAGGCGCTTCAGGCTGTCGGGCGTGTAGTCCAGGCGGGCCTGCTGCAACGCCTTGCCGTAGGTCCAGCCGCCTTCGGGCTCGCCGCCGGCGGCGTAGGTCTCCAGGAATGTCGTGGCGAGTTCGTTCATGCGCGTCACTTTAACGTGGCGCCCGACCGAGGCCGCGTCCGCCGCCCCTGCCCCATTGAGCCGCGGCGCGTCCCGTCCTATAGTCGCCCTCCTGCGATGGAATCGGTTCCATGCAGCAACGACGACAGGGAGACACGATGCCCTTCCCGACCGCGGCGCACCGGCGCCGGCCGGCCGCCGCGCTGCTCGCCGGCGCGCTGGCGCTCGCCCCCGCCGCCCGTGGCGCGGACACGCCGCCCGCGGCGCCCGCCTTCGCGCCCGACGCCCGCCAGGAGGCGCAGGTCCGCGACATCGTCGCGCACATGACGCTGGCGCAGAAGGTGGGGCAGATGACGCAGGCCGAGATCCGCGCGATCACGCCCGACGAGGTGCGGCAGTTCTACATCGGCTCGGTGCTCGACGGCGGCGGCTCCTGGCCGAACAAGGACAAGCAGGCCTCGTTCGCGGACTGGCGTGCGCTGGCTGACGCGCTGTGGGACGCCTCCATGCACACCGACATGGCCGTCAAGGTGCCGGTGATCTGGGGCACCGACGCCGTGCACGGCCACAACAACGTGGTCGGCATGACGCTGTTCCCGCACAACATCGGGCTCGGGGCCGCCAACGACCCGGCGCTGGTCGAGCGCATCGGCGAGGCCGTCGCGCGGCAGGTGCGCCTGACCGGCATCGACTGGACCTTCGCGCCCACCGTGGCCGTGCCGCGCGACGACCGCTGGGGCCGCACGTACGAAGGCTTCTCGGAGGACCCGGCCATCGTCGCCGCCTACGCCGGCCGCTATGTCACCGGCCTGCAGGGCACCTTCGACCCGGACGGCCGCCCCACCGTCGTGGCGACCGCCAAGCACTTCCTGGGCGACGGCGGCACCGAGCTGGGCGTCGACCAGGGCGAGAACAGGTCCGGCTTCGGCGAGCTCGTGCGCCTCCATGGCGCGGGCTACCGCAGCGCGATCGGCGCCGGCGTGCAGACGGTGATGGCCTCGTTCAACAGCTGGACCTACACGGGGCCGGACGACACCGGCCGCCCGCTGGCGTTCGCCAACGTCAAGAACACCGGCAACAAGTTCCTGCTGACCGACCTGCTCAAGACTCGCTGGGGTTTCGACGGCCTGGTCGTCACCGACTGGGACGCGATCGGCCAGGTCACCTGGATCGACGCCGCAGGCCGGGCCCACGCCTGCATCAAGGCGTCGTGCCCCGCCGCCATCAACGCGGGCGTCGACATGGTGATGGTGCCCTTCGAATGGAAGGCGTTCATCGTGCACACCATCGCGTCGGTGCGGGCCGGCGAGATCCCGCTCGCGCGCATCGACGACGCCGTCACGCGCATCCTGCGCGTGAAGATGCGCGCCGGGCTGTTCCGCGTGGTCGACGGCGCGAGCGTGTCGACGCCGCCGTCGCAGCGCCCGGGCGCGCGTGACGCGGCGGCCGCGCAGCCCCGCGCGCTCGCGCGCGCGGCGGTGCGCGAGTCGCTGGTGCTGCTGAAGAACGACCACCACGCGCTGCCGCTGTGGCGCGTCGGGCCCGTGCTGGTCGTCGGCGCCAGCGCCGACTCGATCGCGAACCAGTCGGGCGGCTGGTCGGTCACCTGGCAGGGCACGGGCAACCGCAACGCCGACTATCCGGCAGGCGAATCGGTGCTGGCAGCCGTGCGCGACGCCCTGGGCGCCAGCAACGTCACCTACTCCGCGGACGCCAAGGGCATCGACGTGACGGCATTCAAGGCGGTGATCGCCGTGATCGGCGAGACGCCGTATGCCGAGGGCGCGGGCGACATCCGCCGCTCCGGCACGCTGGAGCACGCGCGCCGCCACCCCGAGGACCTGGCGGTGCTCGATCGCGTCAGCGGCCACGGCGTGCCCGTGGTCACCGTGCTGTTCAGCGGCCGGCCGCTGTGGGTCAACCGCGAGATCAACCGCAGCGACGCCTTCGTCGCCGCCTGGCTGCCAGGCACCGAAGGCGCGGGCATCACTGACCTCCTGTTCCGCGCCCCGGACGGCGAGCACGGGGATTTCCGCGGCCGCCTGTCCTTCTCGTGGCCGCGCACCGCCTGCCAGGCCAGCCTCAACCGGGGCGATGTGCCCTACGATCCGCAGTTCGCGTACGGATACGGCCTGACGTATGGCGACAGGTCGACGGAACTCGGGCATCTCGACGAGTCGCCGCAGCCACCGCGTTGTGGCGCCGCTCCGGCCAAGGCCGTCGACGACCTCGTGATCTTCGACCGCGTCGAGGGCCCGATGGGCAAGCTGGGCATCGGCTCTCCGGCCGACTGGATCGTGCCGCTCGGCGACGACCCCGACGCCGTCGTCGCCACGCGGGACGGCGCCGTCAAGGCCGAGCCCGCCCAGGTCGACGTGCAGCAGGACGCGCGCCGCATCACGTTCGCCGGCGACGGCCAGTTCTGGGCCTACGCGGGCACCGGGCACGACCTGAGCGGCTGGCAGGGCGTCGACGGCGCGCTGGCCTTCGACCTCGTCGTCGATCGCCCGCCCGAGGGCGACGTGCAGGTGCGCGTCGAGTGCGGCCACCCCTGCGGCGGCGCGATCGACGTGACGGCGGCCTTGCGCGCGCTGCCCTTGCACGCGAAGGCGACGCTGAAGATCCCGCTGCGGTGCTACGTCGCCCAGGGCGTCGACCTCGCCGGCGTCGACCTGCCGTTCTCGATCGGCACCGACCGGCCCTTCGTGGTCAGCATCGCCAACGTCCGCTGGCAGGTGGGCGCGGCCAAGGACGCTGGCGCGCTCCCGTGCACGCCGGCAAAGAGCAAGCCTGCGGACGCCATGTGAGGCCTCGCACCCCGAGCGCGCTGCCGCTGCCATCCCGCGCGACTCCACAGGACTTCGCGCTCGTGCCCACGCGGAACCTGCGGCACGAACGCTTCGCTCCGCGCAGGAAGATGGCAGGGCACCGCGGCACGCCGCCGTCCCGCAGGCGCGCAAGACCGGAGGCTTCCGCCTCCCGTTCGCGACCTGCCGCTCGCTAACCCGCCGTCTTGAACGCCATCACCGCCTGGTTGCGCAGCGTGCGCAGCAGGCTCAGTTCGCGCTCGCCCAGCACGATGCCGCCGGCGGTCGCGCAATCGGCGTAGATCAGCGCGAAAGGCGCGCTCTTCATCGTCATCGGCAGCAGCACGAAGCTGCGCGCGTCGGCCTCGCGCTGCAGCCAGGTGGGCAGGCGCGTGCGCACGTTCTCGGCGGACGCGTCGGAGATCAGCGTGTCGGCCGCCTTCTTGCAGGCGACCGACAGCAGGTCGACCGGCCCGTTCGGGTTGACGTCGACGCGGAACTGCGCCGACAGCGCGGCCGCGGGGCCGCCGAGGCCGACGCGGCCCGTGATCACGCCGGTCTTGGGGTCGCGCAGGCCGAGGATGACGCAGCGAAATCCGAGCGCGCCGTGCATGGTCTGCAGGATCGTGCGCAGCACCTCGTTCAACTTGAAGCTGTCGCCGGCCAGCGCGCTGGTCACGCTCGAGATGCCGTTCTCGAGCGCGAGCATGCGGCCCGGCGAATCGGGCGCGACAGGGGTCGTGGCCGCGCCGGACGCGGCGGCGTCCGGGCGCTGGCCGGGCGGCGCCACGATCGTCTTGTCGTCCGGCGCACCGGCCGGCCCGACGTTCGTCACGATCGTCGCGGGATTGACGTTGCCGGTGGGCACCTCGAGGTCGGCCGGCATCAGGCGGCGCGCGTTGGAATCGGCCTTCAGGTCGATACCCAGGCCCGCCGCCATCGACTGCAGGTGCGACTGCGCGCCGCGCACCGCGCTCTCGAACTGGTCCTTGGGCAGGTTCAGCGCCCGTGCGTAGCGGTCGGCGATCGCGGAGATCTTGCCGGCCGCCTGGTCGCCCGGCGTCTGCATCAGCGCCTGCGCGATCTCCGTCGAGGCCTGCACGCACCAGCGCAAGCGGTCGGCCACGTTGTCGACCGGGCGCGCCGGAGCCTCTCCCTCGGGCCGCGCGATGGCACGGCGCAGCGAGTCGGGCAGCCCCCACACCTTCGTCACGCCCACGCCCAGCTGCTCGTACGACAGGCCCAGGATCTCGCCGACCGCGCGGTCCTCGATGGCCTGCGACCACTCGCCGCGCTGCCACGACGGTTCGACGCGGCAGCGGATCAGCGCCGCCTCCTCGGGGAAGTAGAACTCGGTCAGCAGGCGCCCGAGCTGCGACATCATGCCGGCCAGGAACGGCTCGTCGTGCGCCTTGGCGGTGGGCGTGAGCTCGTCGCACAGGGTGCCGGCCATCATCGCCTGCAGGAACAGTTCCTTGAGCCGGCCGACGTGCGCCTTGTCCTGCATGTGCTCCAGCAGCACCAGCGACAGCGCCATCGAGCGGATGCCCGCCAGGCCCACGAGCGACACCGCACGCGGCACGGAGGCGATCGAGCCGGCGCCCGCGTTGCGGAAATGCACGGTGTTGACCATGCGCAGCAGCTTGTTGGTGAGCGCCACGTCGCGCACGATCTCGTCGGTGACGCCGGCGATGCTCGCGTTCTCCGACTGCGTCACGCGCTGGATGCGCACCACGGCGTCGGACAGCGCGGGAAAGTCGCTCTTGTGGCGCATGCGGCGTAGCAGGAACTCCAGCGTCGCGCGGTCGCCGCCGTCGGCCCCCACCGGCGCAGGGTCGAGCCACTCGTGCAGCGCGTTGCGGAACGCGGCGGCCGACTCCGGGCGGCGCGCCGGATCGCGCGAGACGGCGCGCATGACGAGCGCGCGCAGCACGTCGTCGGTGGCGTCCTTGCCCGTCTTCGCGTCCACCATCTCGGGCGGCCAGGCGATGTCCTCGTCGCGCGTGCGCTCCAGCATGCGGTACGGGTCGCGCTCGACCCGCAGCGGGCGGCCGCAGATCATCTGGCCCAGCATCATGCCCGCGGCGAACACGTCCATCAGCGGATGCGGCTTGGCGCCGGCAATGGCCTCGGGCGAGATGTAGCCCGGCGTGCCGGCGATGCGGCCGTCGTGCGCGTCGGCCACGCGCGCGGCGATGCCGAAGTCCATCACGCGCGGGCGGCCCTGCGCGTCCAGCAGGATGTTGGACGGCTTCAGGTCGCGGTGCACGATGCCTTGCGCATGCGCCGTGGCGATCGCGTCCAGGACGTCGCGCATCAGCGTGGCGGCCTCGCGCTCGGGCAGCTTGCCGCGCTTGCGCATCAGTTCGGTCAGCGTCGGGCCCTTGACGTACTCGAACACCATGAACGACACGGCGCCGTCCTGGTCGGCCTCGAACACCGGCACCACGTTCGGGTGCGCGAGCCGGCTCACGGCGCGCGCCTCGTCCAGCCATTGCGCCACCGAGGCGGCGTCGGCGTCGGGATTGATCACCTTGACGGCGACCTCGCGCTGCAGCCGCGGGTCGTAGCCCAGCCACACGGTGGCCTGCGCGCCGCGGCCGAGCTCGCCCTTGAGCTCGAAGCGGCCGACGCGGCGGGCGCCGTGGCGCGCGGGCTGCGACGCCGTGCTCATCGCGCGCCGCCGGGCGTCACGCGCCAGGGCGCGAACCTCGGGTCGAAGGCGCGCATCACGCGTCCGTCCGATCCGGCCTGGCGGCCACCGGGGGCTGGAGCGCGTCCTGGATGTCCTTGAGCGTGATGTTCAGCGCGCGGCCGTAGCGCTGGGCCACGCGCTGGATCGCCGCTGCCGACTGGCGCGCCGGCAACGCCACGGCGTCCAGCACGTCGTTGGCGCAGCTGGCCACCAGGCGCAGCATGTCGACGTCCGAGCTGGGCGTGTGGATCGGCCCGGTGGGCGGCGCGCGGCGCACCATGTGCTGCACGCCGTCGTCCAGCCCCCAGTGGTGCATCACCGCGGCGCCGAGGGCGTCGATGTCGATGCCCAGCACGGCGAAGGACGCGCCCTCGCCGGTCATGCCCTGCTCGTCGGGCTCGCCTTCCTTCTGGGCGGCCACCGGCTGCATCAGGCGACGGATCTGCGCGGCCTCGTCGGGGAAGTGGTACTGCACGACGAGCCAGCCGAGGTTCTGCAGCGCGGTGATCAGGTAGACCACCTCCTGGTCGTAGCCCGCCGGCTGCAGCGCGCGGGCGATGTTGCCGGCGCGCTTGACGCGCAGGATCAGCGCGCCGAGCGCGTTGGCCGCCTCGTCGTTGAGGGGGCCGGGCCAGGGGCGCAGCGACAGCGCCGCCTGGCGCACGCCGTCGAGCCCCACCATCGCGATCGCGCGGTGGATCGCCAGCACCGCGCCGCTGCCGCTGTGGCCCGCCTGCGACTGCGCGAAGTTGACCATGCGCACCAGCTCGAACGACAGCGCGAAATCCTGCAGCACGACGCCGGACAGCTCATGCGTGTGGCCCGATTCGAGCAGCGCCAGGCGCGCGGCGCGGTCGGCGCCCCCGGGCATGGCCGGCAGCAGGCCGACCGAGCGCATGCGTCCGAGCAGCAGCGTGATGGGGCCGGCGTCCTGGTCGGCGGTGGCCTGCAGCCACCCTTCCAGCGCGCGCTCGAAGGTGCGCGCGCTACGATAGCGCTGGCGTTCCTGTCGGTCGGTGGCGCGGTTGACGATGGCGCGCAGCGGCTCGGGGATCGGGTGCGGCACCGTCCACGGCAGGCGCACCATCTCGTGGCCGAACGGCGGCAGGCGGCCGACGACGCGCGCGACGTCGGGCTCGTCCAGCGGCGCGTTGCCGGCCAGCACCTGGTGCATGACCAGGCCGAAGGACAGCACGTCGATCTCGGCGGCCAGGCGCTGCATGCGGCGCTCGTCCACCGCGGCCTGGTGGCCGTCGGCCTCCGGCGCGACGGGGATGAAGGCGCTGGCGAACGAATGCGCGTCCACGATCTCCAGGCCCAGCAGCTTGACGTTGCCGGCGTCGTCCACCAGCAGCGAGTACGGTTGCAGGTCGCGGTGCGCGGAGCCGGCCTCGTGCGCGAAGGCCAGGCCCTGCAGCACCTGCACGCTCCAGTGCGTCAGCTCCTGCGCCGGCATGCCCTTGGACGTGAGCTTCTCGCCCCAGGTGACGAACTGCTCGCGCTCGTAGACCGCGTACGGCCAGCGCTCGTGCTCGCCGACGTCCAGGATGCGGGCGAGCTTCGGGTGCTTGAGGCGGCCGCTGCGGCCGACGCGCGCGATCCAGGCGCCGAGGGCGTCCGGGTCGGCCGGGCGGGCGCGCGGCATCGCCAGCATCACCTCGACGTCGCCCCGGGTGTCCAGCGCGAACCACAGCATCGTCTGCGCGCTCTTGCCGAGCAGGCGCATCAGCTGGTAGCGGCCGAGCATGCGCACCGCGCGGTTCTGCGTGGCGGGTGCGGCGGCGGGCGCGGTGGTGGGAGGAACGGTGGCGTCCATGAGCGCAATGACGGAAGGATCGGTCGATTGGAACCCTGCCCGAAGGAGCCCGACGGGCGAAAGAGGGCCCAAAACGATGCGTAATTCACTGTCGGGCGCCCCTGAAGTATTCATTTGGCTGTCAGCCGACCCCTTCCATTCGGCCGGATCGCCACCAGATCAGTGGGGCAGCGGCAAGCGCGGCGGCGCCGCTGTCCCCACCCCGGTCGGGGACGGGCGGTTGTGTCAGAATCTTTTCACCGACGACGGGCAACGCGAGTTTCCCGATGAACTCCTGCCGCCGGTGCCCCAAGGAAAACGCATGAGCAGCGAAGCAATCAAACACATCTCCGACGCGTCCTTCGAGACCGACGTCCTGAAATCCGGCACCCCGGTGCTGGTGGACTACTGGGCGGAGTGGTGCGGCCCCTGCAAGGCGATCGCCCCGATCCTGGAGGAAGTCGCCAAGGACTACGGCCCGCGGCTGCAGATCGCCAAGATGAACGTCGACGACAACCGTGACGTGCCCGCCAAGTTCGGCATCCGCGGCATCCCCACGCTGATGCTGTTCAAGGACGGCCAGCTCGCGGCCACCAAGGTCGGTGCGCTGTCGAAGTCCCAGCTGACCGCTTTCCTCGAAGGCCACCTGGCCTGAGCCGCTCGCGGCGGACGTTCGTCAACTCGCAGTTGACGGGCGTCCTCGGCCGCACCCTATAATCATCCCTGACCAGTGCAGGAACTGGTGCCACGCTCTGACGAGCAGTGGCGCCCGCACCGAGTCAAGGTAGCGCCCCCGCGCCCTGAGCTCCGCCGCAGACCGGCGGGTTCCGGCGCGCGGTTTCGGCGATTCGTCCCAAGCCCCTACCGTTTCACGTCGCCACGACGGCCTCGACCCGGCCAGTGCACGCACACCCCGCGCGCACCGGTTGCCCCGGATCGGCCAGCGCGAGGCGCACTTGCAGCAGGTCGGGCAAGCCGTCCGGCGATCTGTCTCCGCCGCGGCTCACACCCCAGGGTGAAGAAACAATGCATCTTTCCGAACTGAAGGCCATGCACATCGGTGCGCTGATCACGATGGGCGAAGCCCTCGAGATCGACAACGTGGCCCGCCTGCGCAAGCAGGAGCTGATGTTCGCGATCATGAAAAAGCGCGCCAAGGGCGGCGAACAGGTGTTCGGCGACGGCGTGCTCGAGGTGCTGCCGGACGGCTTCGGCTTCCTGCGCGCCATCGACGAGAGCTACATGGCGTCCACCGACGACATCTACCTCTCCCCCAGCCAGATCCGCCGCTTCAACCTCCACACCGGCGACATGATCGAAGGCGAAGTGCGCGTGCCCAAGGACGGCGAACGCTACTTCGCGCTGGTCAAGGTCGACCGCGTCAACGGCGTCACGCCGGAGGAGAGCAAGCACAAGATCATGTTCGAGAACCTGACGCCGCTCTTCCCGAAAGAGGTGTTCAGGCTCGAGCGCGACATCCGCGGCGACGAGAACATCACCAGCCGCATCATCGACCTGATCGCGCCGATCGGCAAAGGCCAGCGCGCCCTGCTCGTCGCCCAGCCCAAGACGGGCAAGACGGTGATGATGCAGCACATCGCCCACGCGCTGGTGGCCAACCATCCCGACATCCACCTGATCGTGCTGCTCGTCGACGAGCGCCCGGAAGAAGTGACCGAGATGCAGCGCACCGTGCGCGGCGAGGTCATCAGCTCCACCTTCGACGAGCCGGCCGCCCGCCACGTGCAGGTCGCCGAGATGGTGATCGAGCGCGCCAAGCGCCTGGTCGAGATGAAGAAGGACGTGGTGATCCTGCTCGACTCGATCACCCGCCTGGCCCGCGCCTACAACAACGTCCTGCCGTCGTCCGGCAAGGTGCTGTCCGGCGGCGTCGATGCCAACGCGCTGCAGCGCCCCAAGCGCTTCTTCGGCGCGGCGCGCAACGTCGAGGAAGGCGGTTCGCTGACCATCATCGGCACGGCGCTGATCGACACCGGCTCGAAGATGGACGAAGTCATCTACGAGGAATTCAAGGGCACCGGCAACTGCGAGATCCACCTGGATCGCCGCATGGCCGAGAAGCGCGTCTACCCCTCGATCCAGATCAACCGCTCGGGCACCCGCCGCGAGGAGATGCTGCTCAAGCCGGAAATCCTCCAGAAGACCTGGATCCTGCGCAAGCTGCTCTATCCGATGGACGAGATCGAGGCGATGGAGTTCATGCTCGACAAGATGAAGGCCAGCAAGACCAACCTCGACTTCTTCGACATGATGCGTCGAGGGGGATGAACGGTGCCCCACGGTCGCTTTCCCCCGGAGGGGAGGCTTCGCGCGCGCTCCCTGCCCCCGAGGGGCCGGCGGAAATGACGGCCCCACGGTCGCTTTCCCCCGGAGGGGAGGCTTCGCGCGCGCTCCCTGCCCCCGAGGGGCCGGCCGCGAGCGGCCCGGCGAAGCCGGTTCCGCCGCTCCCTTGAAGTTCTCTTGAGGCGATCGGGCGGCAGCGCCGGCCACGTTCAAGCGCCAAGTCTTGCAGCTTTCTTTGAAAGGCCCGCCCGCGCGGGCCTTTCGTGCGTCTGAAAGATGCTTTACCTGCCCGATTGGACAAACCCTTTCGATCCATCCTATAATCTGCGGTTTTCCGCTTTCGGAAAGTGCTGGGCATGGGGCCCATGTGGCTTCCGACGACGTCGCGGGTCCTTGCGGACCACCCGGCAAAGCGAGATTGAGGACATTCCCATGAAGCAAGGCATCCACCCCAACTACCGCGAAGT
>JAEKKH010000252.1 GCA_019510465.1 Burkholderiales bacterium | reverse complement strand
CCACCCGCGCGCGCTGCGCCTTCTCGGGCTGTCCGCCATAGCGCAGCGCGAGCTGCACGTTGTCGTGCACCGTCATCTCGTCGACCAGGTTGAAGCTCTGGAACACGAAGCCGATGCGGCCGCGCCGCAGCGCCGCGAGTTCGCGCGGGCTCTTGCCGGCCACGTCCTCGCCCTGGAGCCGGTAACGGCCCGAGGTCGGGCGATCGAGCAATCCGAGCAGGCCCAGCAGCGTGGACTTGCCGCAGCCCGACGGCCCGGTGACGGCGACGTACTCGCCGGCCTCGATGTGCAGGTCGATGGCGTCGAGGGCGGTGGTCTCGACGTCGCCGGCGCGGTGGCGCTTGGTCAGCTGGTGCAGGGTGATCATGGCAGGGCGAGGATCTCGTCGTCGGCGGGCGCTTGGGAGATGAGGACGTCGTCGCCGGCCTGCAGGCCGCCGAGGACCTCGACGAGGCCGGACGCGCGGCGGCCGAGCTTCGCGTCGCGCCGGTGCAGCGTGCCGCCCTGGCGCACGTACACCCGCGATTGGACACCGGGCCCCTCGGGCAGCAGCAGCGCGGCGCTCGGTGCGCTCAGTTGAAGGCGGACGTCGACCGCCTGGCCCGCGCGCAGGCTCGCGGGCGAGCGGCCCGCGGGCCAGCGCAGCAGCACGCGCACCTTGCCGGCCTGCACCTGCGGCAGCGCCTGGGCCAGCACGAGATCGCCGGCGTCGCTGGTGACGGCCTGGCCGGCCCGCAGCCGCGGCAGCCAGTACTCGTCGACGTCGGCCACCAGCTGCACGCCGCCCGAGGGATCGTCGATGCGCCCGAGGCGATCGCCCGGCCGCACGCTCGCGCCCAGCTGGAGCTCAAAGCCGCTGAGGATGCCGGCCAGCGGCGCGCGCTGCAACAGCCGATCGCGCGTGCGTTCGAGCAGCTGCAGGCCGCGCCGCAGCCCGCGCACGGCGTCGCTCATCTGGCTGATCGACTGTTCGCGGATCGCCGCCTCGGCGCGCTGGTCGGCCTCGGCCTGGCCCAGCAGGCGCTCGGCGAGCTGCCTGTTGCGCGCGCTCTGTTCGACGGCGGCCGGCGCCACGAAGCCCGCGTCGGCCAGCTGCTGCTGGCGCCGCCAGTCCGACTCCGCCTGCTGCGCGGCGGCCTGCAGATGCGCCAGCTCGCGCCGGTTCTGCGCGAGGCTCGCCGCTTGCGCGGTGCGTTCGACCGACACGTTGGCCATCTGCTGGGCCACCTCCGAGCTGCGCTGCATCAGCAGCTGCTCCTGGTCGGCGCTCTGCAGGCGATACAGCGGCGCGCCGGCGGCCACGTGGTCGCCGTCGTGCGCGAGCACCTCCTCGACACGGCCGGCCTCGGCGGCGTCGAGCTGCACCGAGCGCAGCGGCTCGACGCGCGCGCGCAGCGCGACCTCGTCGCGGAACATGCCCGCGCGCACGGTGGCCAGCTGCGGCGACGTGGCCACCGCGAGCCGCGGCGCGCGTGCCCATGCGATCGCGGCGGCCGCGGCGAGAAATGCCACGGCCAGCGCCGGCGCGTGCCAGCGGCGGCGCGCTGGCGGCAGCGCGCGGTCCATCGCGGCACCGCTGGGCAGGGCAGGGGAATCGGTCGTCACGGGAGGCACTGTCGCCGCCCGCCTGCTGGTGGCGAAGGGGGCTGTCCGCATCCGGACACACCCCTGCCTCGCGCGCGCAAGACGCTGCGACACTGGCAGCCGTGCCGGACGCCTCCATCCTTCTCCTCGACGACGATCCCGACGTCGGCCTGGCCGCGCAGCTGCTGCTGCAGCGTCGCGTCGCGCCCGTCACCTGCCTGCGGCGCCCGGCCGAACTCGCCGCGGCGATCACCGCCCTGCGCCCGCAGTTGCTGTTGCTCGACCTGAACTTCGGCCCCGGACGCACCGACGGCGCGCAGGGGCTGCGGCTGCTGGGCGACGTGCAGGCGCTGCCGCGGCCGCCGGTGGTGGTCGTGATGACCGCCTATGCCGACATCGACCTCGCCGTGCAGGCGCTGCGCGCCGGCGCCTGGGACTTCATCACCAAGCCGTGGGACAACGTGCGCCTGGTCGCCACCTGCCGCGAGGCGCTGCAGCGCGCGCAGCCCGAGGCGCCCGATGCCGCGGCCTCGACACCGGCGCCCGTCCCGGAGCCCGTGCGCTCGCTCGCCGTGCAGGAGCGTGCCGCGGTGCTGGCCGCGATGGCGCAGGCCGAGGGCAACCTCAGCGCCGCGGCGCGACTGCTCGGGTTGTCGCGCGCGGCCTTGTACCGGCGTCTCGACAAGCATGGCCTCTGAGCGGGTCCGGCTGCTCGTCGCCACCCTCGCGCTCATGGGGGCCGGCGCGCTGGCGCACGCGTCGGGCGCGTCCGCGCGTGCGTGGACGGGCGCGGCCGCGCTCGCGGCCGCGGGCCTGGCCGTCGCCTGGCCGTTGACGCGCCGCCCGCCGCCGGCGTCGCCGGTGGTCGAGGCCGCGCCGCCGCCTGACGTGCGCCAGCTGGCCGTGCTGCAGGCGCAGCTCGAGGCGCTGCCGGTGGCGGCGTGGCTGGTGGACGGCGCGTCGCTGCGCGCGTTGACGAGCCGTGCGCGCCGCCTCGCCGCGCCCGGCGGCGTGCGCGACCCCGCCACGCTGCAGCGCCTGCTGCGCGATGCGCAGGCCGGCGGCGCCGTGGTGCTGGAGACCGAGCGTGGCAGCGAGCGCTGGCAGCTGCGCCGCCAGTCGCTGGCGGTCGATGGCCAGGCCCAGGCGCTGCTGGCGCTGGTGCCGCTGGAAAACGAGCTCGAGGCCGAGTCGCTGCTCGCATGGCAGCAACTGGTGCGCGTGCTCACGCACGAGATCATGAACTCGCTGACGCCGATCCGCAGCCTGAGCCTGACGGCGCTGGCGTTGTCGCAGGAGCCCGGCGCCGAGGCGGAGCTGCGCAGCGCGCTCGACGCGATCGCGCGCCGCGCGGACAGCCTGGCCGGCTTCGTCGGCACTTACCGGCGCGTCAGCCAGTGGCCCGCGCCGGTGCTTGCCCCGGTGGACGTGCGGGCGCTGTTCGCGCGCCTGGAGCAGGCGGTCGCGCCGTCCTGGCGCGAGCGCGGCGGCGCCGTCTCGTTCGAGCTCGAGTCCGCGACGCTGCGCCTGCAGGCCGACGAGGGCCAGCTGGAACAGGCGCTGCTCGCCCTGATCAACAACGCGGCCCATGCCACCGCCGCCACGCGGCAGCCGCGCCTGTGGGTGCAGGCGCGCCAGGGCCGCGGTGGCCGCCTGCAGATCGCGGTCCGCGACAACGGTCCCGGCGTGCCGCCCGGCCTCGAGCGCCAGATCTTCCTGCCGTTCTTCAGCGCCCGCGAGGGCGGCCAGGGCATCGGCCTGACCGTGGTGCGCCAGCTGGTCAACGGCATGGGCGGCCGCGTGCGCCACGTGCGGCCCCTCGAGGGCGGCGCGGCCTTCGTGCTCGGTTTCTGAAGGCGGCGAGCGCGCTGCGCGCGGCCGATCCATGCCCCCCTTCAGGGGATGGCCTCGACCGCGCGACTCCCCGATGATGCCGGGGCCCGCGCCTCCCAGGGTGGCCCAGCGGCAATCCGTCAATCCAGCACAAGAAGGAATCACCATGAACGTGGTCGAACGCGCCAAGTCCATCCTGCTGCAACCCGCGCAGACGTGGCCCGTGATCGATGCCGAGCCCGCGACCGTGCAGTCCATCTACAAGGACTGGCTCATCATCATGACCGCGATCCCGGCGGTCTGCGGCTTCATCGGGATGTCGCTGGTCGGCGTGGGCGCCTTCGGCTTCGGCTACCGGGTGCCCATCGTCGGCGGCGTCGTCGCGATGGTGTTCGGCTACGTGCTGAGCCTGGTGGCGGCCTACGTGATGGCGCTGATCGTCGACGCGCTGGCCCCCAGCTTCGGCGGCACGAAGAACCTGGTCGGCGCCCTCAAGGTGGTGGCCTACGGCGCGACGGCGGTCTACGTGGCCGGCGTGCTCAAGCTGCTGCCGATGCTGGGCATCCTGGGCATCCTCGCGGCCTGCTACTCGGTCTACCTGATGTACCTGGGCCTGCCCGCGGTGATGAAGTGCCCGCAGGACAAGGCCGCGGGCTACACCGCCGTGGTCGTCATCATCTACATCGTGGTGGCGATGATCGTGGGCACGATCTCGGCCATGTTCATCGGCTTCGGCGCGCTGTCGGGCGGCTTCGGGCACTCGAGCGGCTTCAGCCTGAAATCGCCGGACGGCTCCGAAGTCACCGTCGACACCACCGCCATGGGCGCCGCGGCCAGGCGCATGGAGGAGGCCCGCGCGCGCATGGAAGCCGCGCAGAAATCGGGCGACGCGGCCTCCAGTGCCGCCGGCCTGAGCGACATGATGGGCGCGCTGACCGGCGCCGGCGGCGCGGCCATCCCGCCGGCCGACCTGAAGGCGCAGCTGCCCGACACCCTCGGCGCCCTCAAGCGCGAATCCTTCGAGACGAGCGGCGGCACCGCGGTGGGCATCGCCAGCTCCACGGCCAAGGCCACCTACGCCGGCGGCGACAACCAGCGCGCCGAACTGTCGATCACCGACGTCGGCGGGTTGGGCGGCCTGGCCTCGGTGGCCACCTGGGCCAACGTCACCGTCGACAAGGAGACGCCCGACGGCATCGAGAAGACGTACAAGGACGGCGCGCGCACGGTCCACGAGCAATACCGCAAGGACGGCAGCCATTCCGAGTACACCGTGGTCCTGAAGAACGGCGTCATCGTCGAGACCCAGGGCGACCACATCGACGGCGCCACGCTGAAGTCGATGGCCGCGGCGATCAACCTCGACGCACTCGAGGCGATGAAGCGCCCGGCGAAGACCTGAACCGGCCCTGACATTGCGGTCGAGCAGGCGTAGAGTCCGGTTCACCGCAACAGCCCCCAAGTCCTCCATGTCACTCGCTTCCGGCTTCTCCAGGGACGGCAACCCGAACCTCCTGCGCAACGCCGTCATCGGCGTCCTCGTGCTGATCGTCCTGGTGGCGTTCTGGCCGATCCGCACGGTGCCCACCGGGTCGCGCGGCGTCGTGACGGTGGGCGGCGCCATCCGCGGGCTGCAGAACGAGGGCTTCACCGTCATCCTGCCGTGGCAGAAGCTGGACGTGTTCAGCATCCGCGCCGAGCAGGCCGACATCGAGAACGCGGAAGGCTCCACCTCCGACACCCAGCCGGTCAAGGTGAGCCTGACGGTGCGCTACTCGATCGCGCCCGATCGCGTCACCGAGGTCTACGAGAAGTACAGCCACGACGGCAACCTCCAGAGCTACGTGCAGACTGCCACGCAGGAGGTGTTCAAGGCGGTGACGGCGCGCTACTCCGCGCCCGACCTGATCGCCCAGCGCGCGGCCGTCTCCAGCGACATCACCGGCGCGCTGCGCGCCAAGCTCGCCAACTACGGCGCGCAGGTGATCTCCATCGACATGCGCAACTTCTCGTTCAGCGAGAGCTACATGCGCGCGATCAACGACAAGGTCACGCAGGAACAGCTGCGCCTGGCCGCCGAGAACAAGCTGAAGACGGTGGAAGCCGAGCAGAAGCAGAAGGTCGCGGTGGCCGAGGCCGAGGCCAACGCCGTCAAGGCCACCGCCGACGGCGACGCCTACGCCAAGCTGAAGGTCGCGCAGGCCGAGGCGCAGGCGATGCAGGCTGGAGCTGCGCCGCATCGAGGTCGAGCTCACGAAGGCGCAGAAGTGGAACGGCCAGCTGCCGCAGGCGATCTACGCCGGCGCGCCGGTGCCCTTCATGAACGTCGGCAACCCGGCCAAGTAAGCGACGGCGCGGCGGCGCTGATAGGGGAGTGTCGGAGCCGGCTGTCGGCCAATACCTGCCGGTCGCGAGCGTCGGGTTTCGGATAGGCTACCTGCATGAGTTCCGAACCGAGCTGCGCTCGGTCTCATCCAATGAAGAGAATGTTTATGCCGCTGCTCCTGGGGCTGTCAATTGCGATCTGCGCGTTGCTCTTCCTTCGGGAGAGCAATTCGCGACCAAACGACGAGGGATTGATCAAGAACTTCGACGACAGGAAGCTGGCCTACGAACGTCTGCGCGACCTGTTTCTGGCCGATGGAAAGGTTCTCCTCGTTGCGGATTGGGGCGTCAAGATGCGGGGATCGGTGCTGAGTGTCAAGCCGCCGGCCGCTGAGCTTTCCCTCGCCCGCTACGAACAATACTTAGCACTCCTCAAGGAAATCGGCGGCAAGGTCGTCTCCCGCTCGGAAGCTGGGCTACCCGAGGCATGCATCTATGTCTGGGCCGACGGGTTTGCTGGAGAGACGCGGCATGAGGCCGTGTGCTGGCTGAACCAGCCTCCGCCGGGACAAGTCGCACGGCTGGATGAGATTGAAGAGCGATCAGCAAGCGTGCGCGGTACGAGAACAACCGTCTACAGGCACGTTGAAGGCAATTGGTATCTCCAGCGAGAT
>JAEKKH010000432.1 GCA_019510465.1 Burkholderiales bacterium | reverse complement strand
ATGACCTTGCCCACTTCGTCACCGGTCTTGCCCCAGATGTCGACGACCTTGTTGTAGCGCTCGCCGGCGGTCACGAGACCCGAGACGTACTGCTGCTCGATCTCCTTGACTTCCTTCTCGGCGCGTTCGATCAGGCCCGGCTTTTCCTTGGGCACCAGCATGTCGTCGATGGCGATCGAGATGCCGGCGCGCGTGGCCAGGCGGAAACCGTTCTGCAGCAGCTTGTCCGCGAAGACGACGGTTTCCTTCAGGCCGCACTTGCGGAAGGACGTGTTGATCAGGCGCGAGATTTCCTTCTTCTTGAGCGCCTTGTTGATGTTCGAGAACGGCAGGCCCTTGGGCAGGATCTCGGACAGCAGCGCACGGCCGACGGTCGTCTCGGTCAGCTTGATGTTCTCGACGAACACGCCTTCGGCGTTCTTCGTCCATTCCGGCAGCATGACGTTGATGCGGGCGGTGATCTCGACGACACCGGTCTCGGTCAGCTTGATGTTCTCGACGAACACGCCTTCGGCGTTCTTCGTCCACTCGGGCAGCATCACGTTGATCTTGGCGGTGATCTCGACGACACCGTTCTCGAGCGCGCGCAGCATCTCGGAGATGTCCTTGAAGATCATCCCCTCGCCCTTGCCGTTCGTGCGCTCGCGGGTGGCGTAGTACAGGCCCAGCACCACGTCCTGCGACGGCACGATCGACGGTTCGCCGTTGGCCGGGAACAGCACGTTGTTGGAGGCGAGCATCAGCGCGCGCGCTTCCATCTGCGCCTCGATCGACAGCGGCACGTGGACGGCCATCTGGTCACCGTCGAAGTCGGCGTTGAACGCCGCGCAGACGAGCGGGTGCAGCTGGATCGCCTTGCCTTCGATCAGCACCGGCTCGAACGCCTGGATGCCCAGGCGGTGCAGCGTCGGCGCGCGGTTCAGCATGACCGGGTGTTCCTTGATGACTTCTTCAAGGATGTCCCACACCACCGGCGTGCCGGCTTCGACTTCCTTCTTGGCCGCCTTGATCGTCGTCGCGATGCCCATGGCCTCGAGACGCGAGAAGATGAACGGCTTGAAGAGCTCGATCGCCATCAGCTTGGGCAGGCCGCACTGGTGCAGCTTGAGCGTCGGGCCCACGGTGATGACGGAACGGCCGGAGTAGTCGACGCGCTTGCCCAGCAGGTTCTGGCGGAAGCGGCCGGACTTGCCCTTGATCATGTCGGCGAGCGACTTCAGCGCGCGCTTGTTGGCGCCGGTCATCGCCTTGCCGCGACGGCCGTTGTCGAGCAGCGAGTCGACCGCCTCCTGCAGCATGCGCTTCTCGTTGCGCACGATGATCTCGGGCGCCTTCAGCTCCAGCAGCCGCGCGAGGCGGTTGTTGCGGTTGATGACGCGGCGATAGAGGTCGTTCAGGTCGGAGGTCGCGAAGCGGCCGCCGTCCAGCGGGACGAGCGGACGCAGGTCCGGCGGCAGCACCGGCAGGACGTCCATGATCATCCAGTTGGGCTTGATGCCCGACTTCTTGAAGGCCTCCATGACCTTCAGGCGCTTGGAGTTCTTCTTGACCTTGAGCTCGGAGCCGGTCATGTCGTTGCGGAGCTTGTCGATCTCGACGTCGAGATCCATTTCCTCCAGCAGCTTCTTGATGCCTTCGGCACCCATCAGCGCAACGAACTCGTCGCCGAACTCGACGTGCTTGGCCTCGAAGTCGTCCTCGGTCATGATCGAGAACTTCTTCAGCGGCGTCATGCCCGGGTCCACGACCACGTAGGCTTCGAAGTACAGCACGCGCTCGATGTCGCGCAGCGTCATGTCGAGCACCAGGCCCAGGCGCGACGGCAGGCTCTTGAGGAACCAGATGTGCGCGCAGGGCGCGGCCAGGTCGATGTGGCCCATGCGCTCGCGGCGCACCTTGGTCTGGGTCACT
>JAEKKH010000251.1 GCA_019510465.1 Burkholderiales bacterium | reverse complement strand
TCGCGCATCACCTGCAACGCCCGGCCGGTGGGCATCGCCGCACGGTGGGAGCGGTCGGCGGTGAGGGCGTCGAAGACGTCGGCCGTCGTGATGATGCGCGTCTCGAGGCGGATGTGGCGGGCGTCCAGGCCGCGTGGATAGCCGGTGCCGTCCAGCTTCTCGTGGTGCGCGCCGGCCACGCGTGCCAGCACGCCGAAGGAGCTGATGCGTCCGAGGATCTGCTCGGTGTGCAGGGCGTGGCGCTGCACGACGATCCATTCCGCGATGTCCAGCGGGCCGGCCTTGTCGAGGATGCGGTTGCTCACGCCCAGCTTGCCGATGTCGTGCAGCAGCGCGCCGCGCCGCAGCCAGCGCCGTTCGGACGCGCCGAAGCCCAGCTCGCGGGCCAGTTGCTCGGCGACCAGCCCGACGCGGGCGCTGTGGCCGGCCGTCCACGGGCTCTTGGCGTCGACGATCTGGCCGAAGGCCGCGGCGATGTCGTCGAGGTGGTCGTCGTCGACCGGCTGCGGCAGCTGCGCCGGCTCCATGTCCAGCACCACCTGCTCGAGGTCGTCGGAGGCGAGCTGGCGCCAGAACGCGGGGTCGCGCGCCAGCACGGCGAAGGCGTCGGCCAGGCGCGGGTCGATCATGCGACCGCTGCGGCGGGCGATCTCCTCGCGGGCGGCCTGCGCGCCGGCGCTGGCGTGGAACACCTCGACGGCCTGGGCCAGCAGTGCCAGGCGCGACAGCAGCGGGATCTCCTTGCCCGCCAGGCCCTGCGGATGGCCGCTGCCGTCCCAGTGCTCGTCGAGCGACTGGATGGCGTCGGCCACGTCGTCGGAAAAGCGCAGCTGGCGCGCGATCTGGGCGCCGCGCGAGCAGCGCTGCTCGGTCAGCTCGCGGTGGATCTCGCCGCCGTTCTGCACCGCGTTGGCGATCGCGCGAACGCGCTGGCGCATCCCCGCGGCCGGGCCGGTGTGGCGGACCACGAAGCGCAGCAGGCTGGGCAGGCTCATGCCCACGGTGCGGCGTTCGCGCTTGAAGACGAGGTCGTCCGTGAGGAACAGCTCGCACAGGCGTGCGGCGTTGCTGCTGCAGCCGGCGTCCTTCAGCAGCGTCGCATAGTAGAGCTCGCGCAGTTCGGCCGTGGACAGGCCGATGGCGCGGCCGACCTGCTGGCCGATCCAGCAGCTGCGCATGCAGTGGCCCGCCGGCTGGCCCTCGCTCATGTCGAGCGCGTGGCTCAGCGCGCCCAGCAGCTCACCCAGGCGCGGGCCGTTGGCGGACGCCGGCGCGCGCGGCGCGGGCGCCGGCGCGGAAAGCGCGCGGGCGGGGCCGGCATCGTCGGCGGCCGGGGCGTGGCGGAACTCGAACGGGGCGTCCATCCTGGGTCTATCGGCGCGGCGGCCGGGCAGCTGAAGTCCGCAGAACGTGAGAAGTGTCGCGTCCGCGGCCCCCGCCAGGCTCTCAATTTCCCCCGGAAACGCGTCGATAACCACCAGACCCCCTCTTCCCGAAGCCGCCTACCGACCCCACCATGGCCTCCGACGACCTGTCGACCACGCCGAACCGGATCGCCCGCAGCGCCCCCATCGCGGTGCGGCTGGCGCTCGCCTTCGGCCTGCTGCTGGCGCTGCTGGCCGGGGTCGTGGCGCTGGTGCTGAAACAGGCCGAGCTGGTGGGCGAATCCAGCCGCGTCGTGGCCGAATCCAGCCTGCGCCAGGTGCTGCTCGCGCGCCAGGCCGAGAAGGCCGCGCAGGCCGGCGCCCAGCACCTGCACACGCTGTTCCTGCTGGAAAGGCGCGAGGAACGGGTGCCGGTCTACGCGCTGATCGACACCGAGTTCGCCGACCAGAAGGCCGCGCTGTCGCAGCTGCTGGCCGATGCCCACGCGGTCGAGGACGCCGTCGTCGTCGAGCGCCTGATCTCCACGCGCGGCCGCTTCGAGGCCGCGTTCCAGAAGACGGTGGAGGAGGTGGAGCTGGACCTCAACACGGCGCGGCCGATCATGATCAAGGAGACGCTGCCGGCGCTCAACGACATGCTGTACGCGCTGGACGCGCTGGTGGCCGTGAAGTCGGCGCAGGCCAACGCGACGATCTCCAGCATCCGCATGCAGCAGGCCAGGAGCCGTGAGTACGTGCTCGAGCTGTCGGGCCTGGCGGTGGTGGTGGCGCTGATGTGCGCGGTGATGATCACGCGCTCGATCACGCGCCCGCTGGCGCTGACCGTCGCGCTGGCGCGCGAGATCGCCGATGGCAAGCTCGATTCGCCGATGCCCGAGGCCGCGCGCGACGAGGTCGGCCGCCTGATCACCGCGCTCGGCGAGATGCGCGACAGCCTGGCGCAGCGCGAGGCGCGCATCGTCGACCTCGCGTTCCGCGATCCGCTCACCGGCCTCGCGAACCGCACGCTGTTCAACGACCGCCTCGACCAGGCCGTGGGCACCGCCACGCGCACGGGGCATGCGATGTCGGTGCTGCTGATCGACCTCGACCGCTTCAAGAACGTCAACGACGTGCTGGGACACCCCGTGGGCGACGAGCTCCTGAACCAGGTCGCCGGGCGCCTCACGCGCGAACTGCGCCGCACCACCGACACCGTCGCCCGCATCGGCGGCGACGAGTTCGCCGTGCTGCTGCCGGCGCAGGGCCGCGAGGGCGCGGCGCTGCTGGCGCGCCAGCTGCTGACCGCGCTCGACACGCCGGTGACGATCGAGGGCCAGACGGTGGACGTCAGCGGCTCGATCGGCATCGCCACCTTCCCCGAGGATGGCGGCAACCCGACCGAGCTGATGGCGCACGCCGATTCGGCGATGTACGTCGCCAAGCAGACCAGCTCGGGCTACGCGGCGTTCACCCAGAAGATGAAGCGCACGACCGAGCATGGCCTGAGCCTGCTGTCGGACCTGCGCCGCGCCGTCGACGAGGACCAGTTCTACCTGCAGTACCAGCCCAAGATCTCGCTGGCCGACCGCAGCTGCCTGTCCGCCGAGGTGCTGCTGCGCTGGCGCCATCCGACGCGCGGCTTCGTGCCGCCCGACGAGTTCATTCCGTTCGCCGAGCAGACGGGCTGCATCAAGTCGATCACGCGCTGGGTGCTGGCGCACGGCCTGGCGCAGCTGGCCGCCTGGCGCGCGAACGGGCTGGAGATGTCGCTCAACATCAACGTGTCCACGCGCGACCTCGTGCAGCAGGACCTGCCGGCCATCGTGCGGGCGCAGCTGCTGGCCGAAGGGGTTCGCCTACCTGAAGAAGCTGCCGGTGCAGGAGCTCAAGATCGACCGCTCGTTCGTGATGAACCTGGACGCGGACGACAACGACCTGAACATCGTGCGCTCGACGATCGGCATGGCCCACCACATGGGCCTGAAGGTGGTCGCCGAGGGCGTCGAGACGGAATCGGTGGCGGCCAAGCTCAGGATGCTGGGCTGCGACGGGGCGCAGGGCTACCTGTTCAGCCGTCCGCTCAACGCCGACGACTTCCAGGCCTGGGCGGTCGCGGCGCACGCCGCCAACCCGCCGCTGCGCCCCGTGCCGCCCGGCGAGGCGCCGTCGTCCGACCTGTTCGTGCCGCTGCCGGCGCCGATCTGAGGCGCGTTCCGAGCGGCCGCCAGACACGGCGCGTCCGACGCAGGCGGATGAACGCAGGCGGATGAACGGTTTTCGGGCGACCCGGACCCCAAATAGGCATATCCGATCGGTCCGGCATTGACATGCCCCCGCTTCCGCTGCAATCCTTTGCCCTCGAACCGAGGGAAACGAGAACAAGATGAAGCTGGGGTCACCTGGCGCCACGCCACCGGCCCGGCCGCCCGCGCACGGCGCGTCGCCCGCGCGCTCGAACGAGGAGCCGCTGGCCGTCGCACGCCAGCGCGAGGATCCGTACGCCGTGCTCGCGGTGCGCGCGCTGGCCGTCCTCCTCGGATTCATCGGCTCGCTGCTGCTCCTGCTGGCGCTCGTCCAGCGCGGCTACGGGCCGCTCACCTCGCTGGGGCAATCGCGCGCGCTGATGGGGGGCTGCCTGTTCGTCGGCGGCGCCGGCGCCTGGCTGCTGTCGCGCCACGGCTGGCGCCGGGCCTCCGCCACCCTGTCCCTGACGCTGGCCGTGCTGGCCCTGATGCTGCATGCCTGGCGCTCCGGGCTGGGCACCCACTCGATCGCGCTCGGCGGCACGGTGCTGCTCGCGGCGGTGGCCGGCATCCTCGTGAACATGCCCACGGCGATCGCGCTCGGCCTCGTCGATGCGGTGCTGATCGTCGGCCTCGAGGTGGCGGAGCGCCGCGGCATCATCTCGCCGGCGGCGGCCAACCTCGACCTGGCCGCGGAGTCGCGCTCGCTCTCGTTCGCGATGCTGACAGTGGTCGGCCTCGTCACGGCGTGGATCGTGCGGCGCCAGCTGGTGGGCACGGTGCAGCGCGCGCAGGAGCAGGAACGCCGCATGAGCCGCCTGCTGCGCATGGGCAGCGACTTCACCTGGGAGATGGACCCGCAGGGCTACCTCACCTGGCTGTCGCCGTCCTTCGAGAAGCACACGCAGCACACCGTGGCCGAGTTCATGCAGCTCGCCAGGCCGGGCGGGCCGACCATGGCCAAGGACGCGCAGTGGGAGCTGCTGATGGCCGACATGAAGGCGCGCCGTCCCTACCGCGACCGCGTCATCCAGTTCGTCACGGCCCAGGGCAAGGAACTGTTCATCAGCGGCAGCGGCGAGCCGCTGTTCGACGCCACCGGCCGCCACCTGGGCTGGTGGGGCGTCAGCCGCAACGCCACCGCCGAGGTGCTGGCGCAGCGCGGGCTCGAACGCTCGCAGACGATGCTCGACCGCCTGTTCCGGCTCAGCCCGGACGCCGTGTGCGTCGCCAGCCTGCGCGACGGCCGCGTGCTGCTCGCCAACCCCGCCTTCCTGCAGTTCGTCGGCCTCGACGAGGCGCGGGTGATGGGCCGCAACGGCGTCGACCTCGGCTTCTGGCGCGACAGCGAGCCGATGCTGGCGCTCGGCCGCGCCATCACCGAGCAGGGCTGGGTGCGCGACTTCCGCTCGGTGGCCTGGTCGGCCGACGGCGCGCAGCATTTCGTGCTCATCACCGCCGCCGCCTTCGACTGGGATGGCGAGCCGGTGGCCGTGATGACCACGCGCGACGTCACCGAGACGGAGCGCGCCAAGCAGGAGGGCGACGCCATCCTCGACAACGCCGTCGTCGGCGTGTGCCTGGTGCGCAACCATCGGCTCGAGCGCGTCAACCCCCAGCTGGAGCGCATGCTGGGCCTGCCGCTGGGCTCGCTGGTGGGCAAGCCCACCGAGGTGCTGTTTCCGAACCGCGACAAGTTCAAGGAGTTCGTCGCCGTCTACGAGACACCGCAGGCGCACGGCGAGACGATCGACATCGAGCGCCGCGTGCCGCGCGCCGACGGCACTCGGCTGCTGCTGCGCATGCGCGGCCGCGCCGTCGATCCCCGGCGGCGCCAGGAGACCGGCACCATCTGGGTGGTCGAGGACATCACCGACCGCCGCCGGGCCGAGCTGGAGCTGGCCGACGCGAAGCGCGAAGCGGAGGCGGCCAGCCGCGCCAAGAGCAGCTTCCTCGCGACGATGAGCCACGAGATCCGCACGCCGCTGAGCGGGGTGCTGGGGCTGGCGCGCCTGCTGCAGGATCCGGCGCTCTCGCCGGACCGGCGCAAGTCCTACCTGACGCACCTGGTCGATGCCGCGGAGCTGCTGAACGGCATCGTGTCGGACGTGCTGGACCTGTCCAAGATCGAGGCCGGCCACCTGCAGGTCGAGCACATCCCGTTCGACCTGCACGCGGTCATCTGGAGCGCGTTCCGCACCTTCTCGCCGATCGGCCAGGAGCGGGGGCTGGAGATGAGCTGCCACGTCGCGCTGGACACGCCGCGCGAGGTGCTGGGCGACCCGGTGCGCGTGCGCCAGATCCTGTCGAACTACCTGTCCAACGCGCTGAAGTTCACGCAGCACGGCCGTATCCAGGTACAGCTGTTCCGACGCTCGCGCGAGGTGGCGCGCATCGAGGTCAGCGACACCGGCATCGGCGTCAGCCCCGAGCTGCGCGCCACGCTGTTCCAGCCCTTCACGCAGGCCGACAGCTCCACCACCCGGCGCTTCGGCGGCAGCGGCCTGGGCCTGTCGATCTGCCGCGAGCTGGCCACGCTGATGGGTGGCGACGTCGGCCTCGACAGCGACGGCCGCACGGGCACCCGCGCCTGGGTCGACCTGCCGCTGGTGACGGCCAGCGAGGAGGACTTCGTCACCATCGCGAGCCCGCTGGACGACGCCGCGCCGAAGCAGCCGCTGCAGGGCATGTGCGTGCTGCTGGCCGAGGACAACGCGGTCAACCGGCTGATCGTCGGCACGATGCTGGCGCGCCTGGGCGCCGACGTGATCGAGGCCACCAACGGCAGCGAGGCGATCGAGCAGGCGAGCCGCGCGCCCGACGACGTGCACGCGATCCTGATGGACCTGCACATGCCCGAGGTCGACGGCCTGGAGGCCACGCGCCGCCTGCGCGCGCAGCCGGCCACCGCGCACCTGCCGATCATCGCGCTGACCGCCGCCGTGCTGGACGCCGAACGCGCGCAGGCGCATGCGGCGGGCATGAACGGGTTCGTGTCCAAGCCCGCCGGCGAGGGCGAGCTGCTGCGGGCGCTGTGGGCCTACGTGCCCGGCGTCGAAGGCCCCGCGAGCGCCTTCATGCGCTTCGATCTCGACTGATCGGCCGGCCCGGACGCAACGGCCCGCGCACCGCGAGCGCGTCGCGGTCCCCGTCGTCGCCCGGCGGCGTCACCCTCGGCGTCAACGTTTGAGCACCTTGGTCACGGCCGGCGCGCGCAGCCGGCCGGCGACGGGCATGTCGCCGCCCAGCAGCGGGCGCAGGTAGTCGAAGAAGGCGGGAGTGACATCGTTGCCGGCGGGCGCGATCAGCGCGTCCTCCATCGTGCGCGTCCTGGCGGCCACGGCCTCCAGCGGCTGCAGCACGTAGTCGACCGCGTAGTCGCCGGTGCGGCGGATGGCGACGGAGCCGTCGCGGTCGCCCCACATCGCGAACTGCACGGCCTTCTCGGCGGCCTCGCGCGCCTCGCGCTGGTCGACGCCGGACACGCAGCCGAGGAACGAGCGCTGCAGGTAGCCGAAGGTGTCGCCGCGCACGCGCTTGATCTTCAGCTTGTCTTTGATCTCGTCGCACAGGAGGTCGGCCAGCGCGCCGGTGCCCGAGAGCTGCACGTTGCCGTGCGCGTCGCGCTCCACGGTCTTCGCGAGCTTCTCGGCGATGGTGGCGCCGGTCTCGTCGTGGATGCCCTCCGAGACGGCGATCACGCAGCGCCCGTGCTTCTCGTAAGCCGCCTTCACGTCGGCCAGGAAGCCGTCGACCTTGAAGGTGCGCTCGGGCAGGTAGACCAGGTGCGGGCCGTCGCCGGGGAAGCGCCGCGCGAGCGCCGCGGCGGCCGTCAGGAAGCCCGCGTGCCGGCCCATGATGACGCCGACGTAGACGCCGGGCAGTGCCGCGTTGTCGAGGTTCGCCCCCGCGAAGGCCTGGGCCACGAAGCGCGCGGCCGACGGGAAGCCGGGCGTGTGGTCGTTGCCCATCAGGTCGTTGTCGATGGTCTTGGGGATGTGCATGCAGCGCAGCGGGTGGCCCGCCTTGCGCGCCTCCTCGGAGACGATGCGCACGGTGTCCGACGAATCGTTGCCGCCGATGTAGAAGAAATGGCTGATGCCGTGCGCCTGCAGCGTCGCCAGGATGCGCTGGCAATACGCGAGGTCGGGCTTGTCGCGCGTGGAGCCCAGTGCCGAGGCCGGCGTGGCGGCCACCTGCTCGAGGTTGGCCAGCGTCTCCTGGGTCAGGTCGAGCAGGTCCTCGTCGACGATGCCGCGCACGCCATGCCGCGCGCCGTAGACGCGCTCGACCTGCGGGAAGCGCCGCGCCTCGAGCACGACTCCCACCAGCGACTGGTTGATCACCGCGGTGGGGCCGCCGCCTTGCGCGACGAGGATCTTGATCGAACTCATGGGCAGGCACTCCAGTCGATGGAAGAAAGCCGATCTTACGACCGGCCGGCCGCGTCGCGATCGCGGCCGGCGCCGCCGCCCGGTCGGGTCGAGAGAAGTCCAGGGGAGTGCTGGAGCCGGCTCCGCCGGCCAGTCGCGGCCGGCCCCTCGGGGGCAGCGAGCGTGCGGCTGTCCGTCATCTCCTGTGGATGTCGTGCGTCGCGAACGGATCGTCGCCTTCCGGCCGCGCCAGCCAGTGCGGATGTTCCAGCGTCCGGTTGATGTCGCTCAGGCCGCTGGCCCAGTGGCTGCGCATCGTGACGGCGCCGAACTCGTAGTCCTTGGACAACCCGTCCCACTCCTTGTCCTGGTAGATCAGCTGGATGACGCTGACGCAGCGCGCCGTGGCCTGCTGCGCGGCGGCGCGGGCGGCGGGGTGGCGTGCGCGTTCCTCCGGCGGAATCAGCTCCAGCAGTTCGCGCAGCATCCGGCGCTGGCGCTGCTCGGCCGCCTGCATGTTGGTGATCGCGCGGGTGCGGCTGGAGTACTGGATGTCCTTGACGCGTTCCTGCGCATCGATCACGTTGGTGGGCAGCTTCCCGCGCGCGCTCCACAGGTCGACCTGGAAGGCGAGCGTGTCGCGCCGCGGGTGGTCGTCGAGCACCTGCGAGAGCGGCGTGTTGGAGACGAGGCCACCGTCCCAGTAGTAGTGGACCCGCCGCGGCGCGCCGCTCGCGCGCGAGGGCTCGAGCGGGCCCGGGTCCTCGATGGCGACCGCCGGGAAGCCGGGCGGCAGCGCGCCCGAGGCCAGGATGTGCTCGGCGCGGAGGCGCTTGCGCCAACGGCCGTGCTGGTTGTCGAAGACCTCGAAGTTGCCCGTCTCGAGGTCGACGGCCGAGACGGTCAGGCGCATCTCGCCCGCGTTGATGCGGTCGAAGTCGACCAGGCGCTCCAGCGTGGCCTTGAGCGGGGCCGTGTCGTAGAAGCTGGCCGCGTCGGGCGGCTGCGAGCCGACGAAGGCGGAGGGTGGGCGCGGCGTGAAGAAGCCGCGCTGGCCCTCGGTGATGGCACGCCACGCGCTCCAGCTGTTCCAGACCTGGCGCCGCCATCCGTCGGCGGGCTCGACGAAGGCGTCGAGGAAGGACAGCGCGTCCGGCCACACGGCGGGCTGCGAGACCGTCTGCCAGAACTCGCGCAGCCGGTCGATGCGGTGCTCCGGCGCGTTGCCGGCGATGAGCGCGGCGTTGATCGCGCCGATCGAGATCCCGGCCACCCAGTCGGGCTCGATGCCCGCCGCCGCCAGTCCCTCCATCACCCCGGCCTGGTAGGCGCCGAGCGCGCCGCCGCCCTGCAGGACGAGGGCGATGGTGTCGAAGGGCGGTCGTTCGAGCGGCATGGTCGGCGAGGCGAGGGACGGGATCCCGGAGCTTATCGGGTCCGCGTTGCGCCGCGCTGAAGTCGGACATGGCGCGA
>JAEKKH010000250.1 GCA_019510465.1 Burkholderiales bacterium | reverse complement strand
CGATCTTGGCGCCCGGGAAGAAGCTCAGGGACACGCCCTTGAGGATCTCTCGCTTCGGCGGAACGATCTTGCCGAGGCGATTCATCGTGAATACGTACTGTGCCATCTGGGGTGACCTGCGAAAGAGATGGGAGGGAGGTGCGAAATCGCGGGCGGCGCCGGACTTCGGAAATGCACGCGGCCCGGAAACTCGCGTGGCGCGAATCACCGGGCCGACAGGCGAGGCTGGCCAAGGGCCGCTCGCCGATGCAGGCATTTTACTTGGTCGGACGGATCACGAGGTAATTGGCCGAATCGCCGCGCCGCACGAGCACGGCGATGGCCTTGGACTTGTCGAGCTTGCTCACCGTCGCGACGAACTGCCTGGCCGAGCTGACCGGCACGTTGCCGATCTGCAGGATGACGTCACCCTCCTGCACGCCGGCGCGCGCCGCCGCGCCTTCGACGCTGTCGACGCGCACGCCCGACTTGACGTGCAGGCGCGCCCGCTCGGCTTCGCTGAGGTCCACGACCTTCAGGCCCAGCGTGGCCTTGGTGTTGGCGATGACCTCGGGATCGGGGCCCGCGACCGTGGGCGGCGTCTCCGGCCCGAAGTCGACCACGTCGGCCGTGACGTCCCGGAACTTGCCGTCGTGGAACACCTGCAGCTGCACCTTCTCGCCGGGCTTGACCATGCCCACCAGGCGCGGCAGGTCGGAATAGCGTTCCACCGTCTTGCCCTGCACCTTGGTGATGATGTCGCCCGCCTCGATGCCGGCCTTTTCCGCCGGCAGGCCGGCCTGCACGCTCTGCACCATGGCGCCGATCGGCTTGCCGAGACCGACCGCCTCGGCCACCTGCTTGTTGACGATGCCGATCTGCACGCCGATGCGCCCGCGCGTGACGTGGCCGCTGGCGCGCAGCTGGTCGGACACGCGGATCGCCTCGTCGATGGGGATGGCCAGCGAGATGCCGGCGCTCGTGCCCGACGGGCTCAGGATCTGCGAGTTGATGCCCACGACCTCGCCGCGCATGTTGATCAGCGGGCCGCCCGAATTGCCGGGGTTGATCGCGACGTCGGTCTGCAGCAGTTGCAGGTAGTCGCCCGTCTCGCGCTGCTTGGCGCTGACGATGCCGGCGGTGACGGTGCTCTCGAGGCCGAACGGCGAGCCGATGGCCATCACCCACTCGCCGACCTTCAGGCGATCGACGCTGCCGACCTTGACGAAGGGCAGGCCCGTCGCGTCGATCTTGAGCAGCGCGACGTCGGTGCGCTGGTCGCTGCCGATGATCCTAGCCTTGAACTCGCGCTTGTCGGTCAGCGTGACGGTGACCTCGTCGGCGCCCTCGACCACGTGGGCGTTGGTCAGCACGTAGCCGTCGGGCGACAGCAGGAAGCCCGAGCCGATGTAGCCTTGCTCGGGCTGGTCGTCGTCGTCGGGCGTGTCGTTGCCGCCCGGCGGGACGTTGCGCCCGCCGCGGCCGCCGTGGCGGCGGATGTATTCCTCGATCAGCTGCTGCATCTGGGCCTGCAGCGACTGGTCCGAGCCATTGGCCTTGGGCTTGATGTTGGTGCGGATGTTGACCACGGCCGGGCCCACCGTCTCCACGAGGCCGGTGAAGTCGGGCAAGGCGCGCACGGCGGTCTCGGGCGCCTGGACGGGCACCGGCGTGGGCGTGGCCTCGGCCCGTGACAGCGTCGGCGACGCGGCGGCCAGCACCGTGGCGAACGCCAGGGTGGCGCGGGCAGCGAAGGGGGCGTGGGGCTTGGACATCGAGCGGTGGCTCCGGAACGGGGGTTCGGTATTGTGAACGCGCGGCTCGTGCGCCGGCGCTCTCGGGTCTTACTTGTGTTCCAGAGCGCGGACGAACTGGTCGAGCGCGGCGGGCGGGACGTCGCCGACGGCCGTGAGCCACATGTCGTTGACGCGCCGCGTGAGCGTGTGGGTGGCGCCGATCACCGTCAGGCCCTCGCTGCGATGGCGCTGCGGCTGGAACGGCTCGATGAACAGCGACACGTGCGTGATGCCGTCCGACCAGATCGCCTGCAGCACCCTGGCCTGGCCGGCGGCGTCGCCGGGCAGGTCGAGCGCGCGCCGCACGCAGTCCAGCGCCATGAAGCCCGGCGGCAGCAGCGACGCCTGCATCGACCAGCCCTCGGCGTCGAGCTTCGTGTGCTCGATCGCCGGCCGGACGACGCGGAAGCCGTCGGCCCGGTGCAGCTCGTTGTAGACGGCCGCGGCGTCGGGCTTGACGCCGATGTTGACGTCAGAAAAGCCCGAGGACTCCAGCGTGCGGCCGGCCAGTTGCACGTCCACGCGCAGCAGCAGGCCGGTGGCGTGGTCGGCCCAGATCACGTGGTCGAAGCGGCTGTCGTCGCGGGCCTTCAGCAGCAGGCGGTCGGCGTCGTGGCCGGCGATGCGCTGGGCCGGCTGCACGTGCAGCTCGTAGAAGTCGGGGATGTGCTTCTCGTTGCCGCTGACCAGCGCCGGGAACGCGGCACGCGGATCGGCCGGCTCGATCACCGCGACGCGATAGCGCGGCCACAGCGTGCGCACCTCGTCGTTGACGCGAAGCATCGAGCGCGGCTCGCCGTCGAGCGCGTCGATGCGCTCCAGCGTGCCGTGGCCGTCGAAGAAATGGCCCACGCGCGAGCTCACGACGCTGGTGCCGGTGCTGTTGACGATGGTGCCGACGTAGTTGCTGCGCACGGCCGCGTCGCGGATGCGCACGAGCCAGGCCCGCAGGTCGCCGGCGCTCTCGCCACTGGAGGCGGACAGCGGCGGCGCGGGCGCGCGCAGCGACTGCGCCAGCGCGCGGGCGCTGACGGTGGTCAGCGCCGCGGCGCACACCAGCGCGCCAGAAAAGCGCGTCACGCTCCGCAGCGTGCCGCGCATGCCGGCCACGCGCGGCAGCACCGCGTGCCGCGCGGCCAGGCGGGCCGACGCCAGGCTTCCCCAGGCGGTTCGCGCGGGCACGACGCGCGTGAACGCCCGGCGCGCGCGGGCGGCGGGCGCGGGCAGCGGCAGCCCGGAGGACAGCAGCGGCGCCATCACTGCGCGGGCTGCACCAGGTTGACGTTGCGCAGGTCGTTGCCCGGCATCTGGAACGGGGCGTTCATCGCCGACTGGCGGTGCGCCGCGAGGTAGGGGGCGAGCTGTTCTGCCGCCGCCTTGGTCTGCGCCGGCGTCTGCAGGCCGGCGGCGACGACGGCGCCGTTGTTGGTCGCGGTGGCCGAGGCCATCAGCGGCGCCGAGGCCGCGCCAGCCGCCACCGAGGCGTCCGACCCGTGGCCGAACGGCCGCACGATGTTCAGCCCGCCGATGACGACCAGGAAGCCCGCGGCCATCGCCACCGGCCCTTGCCAGCGGGCGCGCGAGCGCGCCGCCGCGCCGGCGTTGGCCACCGCCGGCGCCGCGACGGCGGCCTCCTCGGCGCGCGGCTGCGGCGCGAGCACCACCGGCTCGTCGGCCAGGCGCGCCCGCAGCGCGACCAGGAAGGCTTCATCCGCCCTGGGTTCGCAGGCCAGGTCCTCGCTGCGCAGCACGTCGCCGATCAGCTGGTAGCTGTGCCAGGCGGCGCGGGCGTCGGCGTCGTCGCGCCAGGCCTGGAAGGCCCGCGCGGCTTCGCCGTCGGTGGCGTCGCCGTCGGCCAGCGCGGACAGGATGCGGCGGCTGGAGTCGGAAGAGGAACGATCGCTATCAGGCTGTGACATTCAAACCTCGCAACGGATCATCGGTTCGCCAGGGGGCGGAATTCGTCGGGGATGCGGAAATACTGGGCATGGCGTCGTTCATGTCGGCTGAGTGTGCGCTCACCAGCGGTTGCCTTCTCGGGTGTCGAGCAGCGGGCGCAGGCGTTCCGCGATGGCCTCGCGGGCGCGGAAGATGCGCGAGCGCACGGTACCGATGGGGCAGTTCATGACGTCCGAAATCTCTTCGTAGCTGAGGCCCTCGATCTCGCGCAGCGTGATCGCCTGGCGCAGATCTTCCGACAGCGCCGCTATGGCCGCGTTGACCGTGGCGGCGATCTCCTTGCTGGCGAGCAGGGCCTCCGGCGTCTCGCCGTCGGTTGGTTCCAATCCGGGCCGGTAAGTTTCATCGTCTTCGTCCGAGCCTTGAAGCGCCGTGAGCGTTGTCACGGGATCGCGCTTCATGTCGACCAGCGCCTTCTTGGCCGTGTTGACGGCGATGCGGTAGAGCCAGGTGTAGAACGCGCTCTCGGCGCGGAACTGCGGCAGCGCCCGGTAGGCGCGGATGAAGGTTTCCTGGGCGATGTCGGCCACCAGGTCGACGTCGCGCACCATCCGGCCGATCAGGCGTTCGATGCGGCGCTGGTACTTGACCACCAGCATCTCGAACGCCCGCACGTCGCCCTGCTTGACGCGCTCGACCAGCGCGGCGTCCGGATCCGGGTTGAGCATGGTCATGGGCGTGCATCCCCCGGACCGGCGCGCCAGTTCCACAGCGCGCCGCGCAGCGCGGCCCAGCGAGCCAGGTCCGGCCCGGCCGTCAGGGGCAGCCAGGTCGCGCCGCCCAGGGCGGCATAGGGCAGGAAGCGCACCAGCATCCAGGGGCCTAGATCGAGCATCAGCTCGGCGTCGCCGCGCTGCTCGGCGCCCCCTGGCGCGGCCGATGCCAGCACCCAATCCTGGCCATCCCAGCGCAGGGTGCGCTCGCCGGCCGCGCGGGCGTGCCGCCACAGCCAGAAGGCGGCGATGGCCATCGCGGCGGCCCACGCGGCGAACGCGCCCTGGAGTCGCGGGTCGGCCAGCCCGTCGAGCAAGGCATCGGGGCGGGAACTGCCCCAGTGCGCGGCGAAGTACGGCAGCCCCCAGGCGAGCGGCACGGCCACCGACGCGCCGACCAGCAGCGACAGGGCCACACGCCAGGCACGGCTCAGCCTGCTGTTGTACTCGACGGGAGGCGGCGCGCGCATGGCTCGCCGGGTGAGCGCGGCGCTCAGACCTTGCGGAACACCAGGGTTCCGTTGGTGCCGCCGAAGCCGAAGTTGTTCTTCACCGCCACGTCGATCCTCATCTTCCGCGCGGTGTTGGCGCAGTAGTCGAGGTCGCACTCCGGATCCTGGTTGACCAGGTTGATCGTCGGCGGCGCGACCTGGTCGCGCAGCGCCAGCACCGTGAAGACCGATTCGATGCCGCCGGCGCCGCCCAGCAGGTGGCCTGTCATCGACTTGGTCGAGCTGACGACCAGCTTCCTGGCGGCATCGCCGAACGCCTTCTTGATGGCGTTGGTCTCGTTGAGGTCGCCCAGCGGCGTGGACGTGCCATGCGCGTTGAGGTAGTCGACCTGGTCGGCGTTGATGCCGGCGTTCTTCAGCGCCGCCAGCATCGAGCGCTTGGGGCCGTCGACGTTGGGGGCGGTCATGTGGTACGCGTCGCCGCTCATGCCGAAGCCCGCGAGCTCGGCGTAGATGGTGGCGCCGCGCGCCTTGGCGTGCTCGTATTCCTCGAGCACGAGCGCGCCCGCGCCCTCGCCCAGGACGAAGCCGTCGCGATCCTTGTCCCACGGGCGCGAGGCGGTGGCCGGATCGTCGTTGCGCGTGGACAGCGCGCGGGCGGAGGCGAAGCCGCCGATGCCCAGCGGCGACACGGTCGATTCCGCGCCGCCGGCCACCATCACGTCGGCGTCGCCGGATTCGATCAGCCGGCCGGCCATGCCGATGGAGTGCAGGCCCGTCGTGCAGGCCGTGACGATGCCGAGGTTGGGGCCGCGATAGCCGCAGTAGATCGAGATGTGGCCCGAGATCATGTTGATGATCGAGGCCGGCACGAAGAACGGCGAGATGCGGCGCGGGCCGCGGTTCGCGTACTCGGTCTGCGTGTGCTCGATCTCCGGCA
>JAEKKH010000428.1 GCA_019510465.1 Burkholderiales bacterium | reverse complement strand
CGCTCCTCGGCCGTGAAGATCGTGTCGTAGCGCTGCCCGACGATCTCGCTGCCCACCCAGCCCAGCAGGCGCTGTGCCCCGGAATTCCACGAGGTGACGCGCAGCGCCCGGTCGATCGAGAAGATCGCGTACTCGGTCGCGTTGTCCATCACGAGGCGCAGGCGCTCCTCGCTGGCGCGCAGCGCGTCCTCGGCCTGCCGGCGCTTGGTGATGTCGATGCACACCACGAGCGCCGCGGCCGGCCGGCCGCCCTGCGCGGCGAGCCACGACACGCTGTCGTGGACCCACAGCACCTCGCCGTTGCGCCGCAGCAGGCGCTTCTCCAGGTCGAAGCTGCCCGTGGCGGGCAACCGGACGAGCCGCGTCGCGCACTCGGCACGGTCGTCCGGATGCACCAGCGTCAGCACCGGCACGCCGACGAGTTCGCCATCGGCATAGCCCAGCAGCCTGCCGGCGAACTGGTTGGCATAGGTCACGACCCCGTCCTCGGACAGCTCCAGCACGCCCACGGCGGCGCGGTCGGCCACCGCGTCGAAGCGCTGCTCGGACACCCGCAGCGCCTCCTGGTGGCGCTTGCGCTCGGTCACGTCCACCAGGGTCAGCACGACGCCGGCGATGCGGTCCTCGCCGACCCGGTAGGGCAGCACCCGCACCAGGAAGGCGTGATCGCGCATGTCCACGACCTCGCGCTCGATCGGCACCAGGCCCAGCAGCACGCGCCGCGCGTCGGCCTCCAGCTCGGGGTAGTTCAACTGGTTGCTGAGGTCCGACAGCGGCCGTCCCAGGTCGCCGGGAATCAGGTTGAACAGTTCGACCGCCGACGGCGTGTAGCGCGTGACCCGCAGCGCGCGATCGAGGAACACCGTGGCGATCGCCGTCGCGTCCATCAGGTTCTGCAGGTCGCTGTTGGCATGCCCCAGCTCCTCGACCTTCGCCTTGAGCTCCTGGTTGACGGTGGTCAGTTCCTCGTTGATGGACTGCAGCTCCTCGCGGCTGGTCTCCAGCTCCTCGGTGGCCGAGCGCAGTTCCTCGTTCATGGCCTGCAGCTCCTCGTTGCTGGCCTTGAGTTCCTCCGTCGAGGCCTCGTACTGCTCGACCGTGTCGCGCAGGTGGGACTTCAGCCGCTCCAGTTCGCGGTCGAGAAGCTGGGTCAGTGGATCGTTGTCGCTGCCCATGGCCGGGGGCGGCGCCACCGGCACGCCGTCGCGCGCCGGCTCGACCATGACGAGCAGGAAGCCGGGCGACAGCTCGCTCATGGGCACGACCGACATGCGCACCGACAGCGCCTTGCCACCGACCGCCACGGACAACGCCGCGACGTCCACGCGCGACTGGCGCTGCTCGGCCTGGTACAGCGCCGCGCGCAGCTCGACGCGCAACGAGGGGTGCATCGCGCGCAGCAGGTTGCGGCTGGGCTCCCCGCCGGCGAACTGCAGGAAGCGCCCGGC